>JBEKCU010000237.1:0-7375 GCA_050014735.1 Candidatus Acidiferrales bacterium
AAAGCACAATCCCATCTGAGCAACGAAATGCGGCAGCTATTGTCATTTGTGCCCTCCTATTTACAGGAGGAACATACGGCTTCTTGTGAGTAAAGGGAAACGGACGCTGTGGAAAAATGGGCGGTTTAATCATTCAGCACCGCATGAATCCAAATTAGGACAGTACCGAACGCAGCATGAGCTACGCCATTCAAGAGACGTGGAGGGACCGTCGAGGAAAGAAAATCTATGGTTCCTTCCACGACGGGTCACGAAGAATCGGGGACATAGACGGGGAAGCCTTATATGACACCATAGAGGAAGCGAGGGAATATCTTGAAAATCTGAGCCAAGAGCTTGAAGTGGACAGTGAAATTGAATCGTAAATAGTCAATGTGAATACGCGGACGAGATATTCCGCGAACCGGAAAGGTGATAAGTAACGTGGGTCAAGCTAAGAGAAAATCGAAAAAAGGTTTCCGTGATCTGACGCGGACCGAACGTGAACACGCTCAGTTCTGTTTGCATGAGGCTTCTCATGCTGTAATTGCAATTATGACCGGAATACCTGTCCTCTTTCTTGCAGTCTGCAAAGACAAACCAGGAAGTCCAGCCTATAGGGAATGGTTTGATCGAATACATAGAGACCAAGATCAAGACCACCTGAGTCTGGAAGACTTTTACGCTGTCAATGGCTTTGTTCCGGCAGGCTTTGTACAAATAGACTCATCGTGCATAAAAACACTCGAACAACTTGCCAAGGACGACCGTAAAGCCCCAGCAGGGGGCATAGAATATGGACTTGTCCCCATTTTTGAGACAACCAGTTAAGAGACAATACCCAGCGAATGGAGGAACCGAACATGGGATTGTCTCGACGAAAGTTCACGCGTGAGTTCAAACTGGACGCCATGGAGCGGCTGGAATCGGGAGCTTCGGTTGCGGCAGTGGCTCGGGCGTTGGAAGTGAGCCCGAGCCTATTGCAGCGGTGGCGGCAGGAGTTTCGCGAATCGCCGGGGAGGGCCTTTGCCGGCGCAGGCAAGCGGCGGCTGGACCCGGACCGGGTGGCGCAACTGGAACGCAAGATCGGTCAGCAGACGCTGGAGATTGATTTTTTGAAAGGGTGCTTGCAGCGTATCGAGCAGCAGCGGCAACTGCAGGCCCTGATTTCAAAGCCGCCATCTACCGGCAGATCCAAAGCCAGAGCAACGGAGCCAGAGTCTTGACGGTGCAGCGCATGTGTGAGTTGGCGAAGGTGAGCCGGGCGGGATTTTATCGTTTTCCGCCGGCTCGCTCCGATGGCGATGCGGAAGTGGAACTGCGCGACGCCATGCAGCGCATCGCGCTGGAGTTTCCCAGCTACGGCTGGCCGCGCATGACCGAGGAACTGAAGCGGCGCGGCTGGGCGGTGAATCACAAGCGCGTGTACCGGCTGATGCGCCAGGATAATTTGCTGTGTCTGCGGCGCCGGAAATTCGTGGTCACCACCGACTCGGTGCATGCTCTTCCGGTGTATCCGAATCGGGCGGGCGTGATGACGCTGACGGGTCTAGATCAGCTCTGGGTGGCCGATATCACCTACATTCGGTTGCGGGCTGAGTTCGTCTATCTAGCGGTGATTCTGGATGCGTTTTCGCGGCGAGTGATTGGCTGGGCGCTGGGCCGCACGCTGGAAGACACGCTGACGTTGCGGGCCTTGCGCATGGCGCTGGAGCAGCGGCGGCCGGCGCCGGGACTGGTGCATCACTCCGATCGCGGCGTGCAATATGCTTCCGGTGACTACACCGATCTGCTGCGCGCGCAGGGGATCGTCATCAGCATGTCGCGCAAAGGCAACCCGTACGACAACGCGAAAGCCGAGTCGTTCATGAAAACGCTGAAGTACGAGGAAGTCTATCGCGAAGACTATCGCGATCTGATCGAGGCGCACGCTGGCATCGGCCGTTTCCTGGAACAGGTCTACAACCAGAAGCGGCTGCATTCGGCGCTGGGGTATTGTCCGCCCGCCGAATTCGAGTTCTCGCTGCGAGCCGACCAGGCCGCCGCAGCCAAGCCGCTCGTGACAGTTTTGGCAAATCAGGAGTCTGTATGAGTTTTCTCAGGCATGAGGAAATCGATCGCCCGATGGATAGCAGAAACGTGCCGGGGCGGCTTGCGCACGACCGCCCCCGGCCTCATCGGTACGATGAGTTTCCAGCTGGCTATTCCTCGGCAGGTTGCGCTCCCGCAGAGCCGGCCTCCGCTTCACCAGCCGAGGCGCATCTTGCAGGATTCGGCTCAAGCAGTACAATCGAATTGCAGCGAACGGTAAACCGTCTCTTAACTCCGTGTCTCACTCAAGGGGACAACCCCAATATTTAGCCCATGCCTATGCTCCCCAAATTGTAGAGCAGCGCACACCTTGGACTAATAAAATGTTAATCGCGTCACATTATATGGGAGACAACGCTACTATCAAACGGATTCTTGAAGATTCCCCTGAATTCACTGGGCGACTCGCTTTGTTGAAAGGAAAAACGAATTGGGAAGCCTTGCTGGAACACTACTTGTCATTCAAGCATGTTTCCCAATCTATTGAAGTTGTCGGGAGGGCGGCTGAACAGACTAATTTTCTTGACGCAGAAACTTTACTGACGCTCGTTCTTACCGAGACGGAGCGTGTAATCAATGTCGCCCGAGAAACCGATGATTTCTTTGTAGACTCCGCCCAAGGCTGTGCTTTCCCATTTGAACGTGTGAAAGCAGAAGTCCTGGATATGGCTCTAGGGTCTTCTAAGCGTCTGCTTTCTCTTCTAAACACGCCGACCGAAATTACCGATATGGACCTAATCACGCGCCATGATAAATGGCTTCAGGAATATGAAGAACTCATGCGGAAGAATGGACCCACAATATTCTTCAATTTATTAGGGGCGGATTCCTAGAAGCACGGCACGACATCCCAACAGGAAAGGAGGAAGTGCGGAAGTAGTAGCGCACGAAGCAGAGCAGAATCTTTGACCGGGGCATTCAAAAAGACAGTTCGGACAGTAAATCGAATCTTGAAGTTGTCCGCAAGTCGTTGAAAAGTTTGGCTCCCCGGGCAAGATTCGAACTTGCAACCCTTCGGTTAACAGGTTCGAATTCAAAATCATAAGTCGTTGCTCAGCCGTCGCTTAGTGTTTTTGGGAAGCCAATCTTCTCTCTCAAATGTTTTGAAGTTGTTCCAAGCTATACCCATCAACCAGCAGACTAAAAAACGACTGCCCCTAGCTCGTGTGCTGCCTTCTTTTCCAAACGTGTAGAATGCCCTCATGCCCCCGCTCTTCATCGGCACCTCCGCCTTCACCGCTGCCGGATGGGAAGGTACCTTCTACCCCGAGGGCATCAAGCCCGCCGATTTTCTCCGCTACTACGCGCAGCATTTCAATTCGGTCGAGGTAGACAGCACTTTCTACCGCACGCTCTCAAAAACCACTGTGCAAGGTTGGGCAAACAAGACTCCTGCTGGCTTCATCTTCGCGGCGAAAATCTCGCAGGTCAGCACCGATGAGAAAGTGCTCGTCGATTGCGGCGGGGAGTTCCAGCAGTTCATGGAAGCGATGGATTTTTTGGGCGAGAAACTTGGACCGCTGCTTGAGCGTCCGAAGTATCATCCCTGATCGGTGCCATGGGTTCCGAAATTCTGCCCGGCGAAGGAGGAAGCCTTGCAGTGGTATCACTTGGTCGCCTATTTTTTCGGCGGCGCTTTGTTCGTGAACGCTATCCCGCACTTCAGCAATGGCGTGTCCGGGCGTCCGTTCCCCTCGCCATTCGCTTCCCCGCCCGGCAAGGGGCTGTCTTCGCCAACGGTCAACGTGCTCTGGGGATCGCTGAATTTGGTCGTCGGGTATCTGCTGGTGTTTCGGGTCGGAACGTTCGATTTCCGTCGCACTCCGGACGCGCTCATCGTCGGAGTTGGGGGCTTGTTGATGGCAGTCATGCATTCGCGGACGTTCGCAGGTGTCGGTAGAGAGGGCGGCAAATAGTCACAGATTCTTGTTGCTCGTACCTCTAAGTCAGATTCCATGGAAGTCGAAGCTGGGAATCGGCGACAAGTTCTAGCTGAGAGGGATATATCCCAATGATTACCTCCTCTTAATCGTCGGTGGAACAGGGTGGACCGGAATGGGTGATGGCTGAACTGGTAGCTTCGGAGGTGGAACAGCCACAATAAACTCAGCGTGTAGGGGCGGTCCGTCGGTATAGCTAAGAGCACATATTGGGCCGTTACGCTGCAACTGATTGTTCAAGGAGTCCAACAGCGTTGCCAACTGAGAATAATACATGTCCAGAATAATTCTCACATTTCCCGCCCCGTCAAAACCTATGCCGGGAGCACTGAGTCCCGGTGTACCATCCGCATAGAAGTTAATGTAGAAATTCACTTCATTTGGAGTCGTATTGCCCGCAGCGGGAGTTCCCATTAGCGTCATATAAGCAAGTACTCCAGTGCCAGACGGAGGGTTCGTCTCGCAGGGATATATGGACAGATAGTATTGAATTATTTCAATAGAATAATTTCTGCTCTGACTTGCTTCAGCAATTTTTCGTCGTTTAGTCATGTAGCCATCCGTCGAGTTGTAACTGCAAATGTGAAGTTCTCATTTGGATGCCGAGGGGCAGCAGCATAAAGATAGCATACGCAGAAAGCAATGGGTGGTGCGGTCCGGCGTATAATCCAACCGGAATGAACTGTGAATTCTTCCTTCGAGCAAGCACTCATTGATGTCTGGCGGCAGACCCTCGTGGAGAACGCTAAGAGCGTTCAGCTAGGGACGGAGCGGCACTCTGTCCGCCGCACTCCTAAGCGCGGTCTGCGGCAGGTTGACTTCACCTTCGAGGGCAACAAAATTCGTGGGCTGGAGCAGAACCCCCAGACCAAATCCCGGTGGGCGCAGTTGGCGCGATCCGGGAAGAAGGTGATGCAATTCTTGAGCGAAGGGCGGTATGTGGCGAACGTGGTCGATGGGAAGGTGACGTTCTACGGCGGGCGAGCGAGAGGAACGCCGAGGGATGGTTAATTCCCCGACCTTTGTCGGACGCGCACGGCGCTCTGGAATGCCGATTCTGCGCCGAATTGGCTGCCCGGAGGGGTTGGGGGCGACTGGGGCGTTTCTGAGGCGGTGGAAGCCTTTGTGACCAGCTTGGCGGGTGGTTCTGTGGCTTGGGCTTGACACCGCCGCGTCTAGCGGTGCGATTCGGGCAGGTTGAGCGCCCGACTGCTAGGTAGAAATTCCGAGATTAGCCGCAGCTAGCGCGACCGGCGATTCCATCGTCTCCGTCACCGTGTGAACCGGAAGCCTTGGACTGAACATTTCGGGATTCGTTTGGATCGTCATGTGAGCGTCCTTACTCAGCGGATGCGGCGAGCCGCGTTTCCCGATTCTTCTGGCTGTACGTCTTCACTTCTTCGGCGCTGAAAGACCGTCCAGAAGCCGTGGTCTGCATGTTCCCGATCTTCTGCAACCAAATCGTGGGCACGGATTCGCCCCTCGATATTTCCGCCCACGCGAGTTCTCGTTCGTTTTCGCGAGCCTCGCCCACGGTCAATCCCTCCCCATCAATCCGATAAATGACGTAGCGATTGCCGGTCTCGCCAAAAATGAGAATGTGCCCGAGTTCGGGCTTCGCGGGCAGGCTGCCGTAAAAGTACGGCGTCGAAGCATCCTCCTCGGTGAGACCTTCGAATTTGAACGTATACACTTTTCCGAACCTCTGAGCCGATTCTAGCATGGCGACTCACAGGAGTTTTAACTACTTAGTTTGTAGCTCTCTGGTACTTCCTCGATCAGGACGCCCTGATCCACCCTATGCCGACACGACCCCACGAACTCCTACAGCAGGTCATCCAGTGGTACGATAGCCTCAGCGGACTGGTTTCTTCGATAGCGAACGGGAAACGAAGGCTGCAATGACAATCCTCGCCGTCGCGATGAACTTCGCAGTCCGTTTTTTACCTGACTGGAACTCTCTTGAATCAGTAAGGCGAGCACATAGCCATTTGGAAGCAGCTTCGCTCGTATTCTTCGCGCTGCTTGTGGTTTTTGAGGCATTAGCCCATCTCGCGGAAGATGAGGCTACGGAGAGGACGCTCGACAAAATCGGGATCGTATTCTTCGCTGTCGCTGTCTTGGCAGAGATCGCCGCGTATCCATACGGACAGAGAAACGACGAACTAGCACAGCAGGCAATCGGATCGCTGGATACCAAAGTCAAGGAAGCGGAAGGAAACGCGTCAAAAGCTGTAAGTGACTCTCGCACTGCGCTAGGTCAGGCTACCGACGCCCTCACGAAAGCGGGAATGGCAGCAAATGCACTCGGAAAGGCAGAGAGTGAGGCAAAAGGCGCACAAACAGCATCCTCTAATGCCCTAACACTTGCTACTGGAGCGCACAAAGAGGCTGATTCATTTGAGAACGACATTAAGTCGGCAAAACAGCAAGCTACCGCTGCGGAGCAACATTTAGCAGATGCGCTACGAGAAGCCGCCCAAGCTCAAGCGGAGTTGGATCGGATAAAATCTCCACGGTCTATCGTGAATCGAGACAAGTTAACTACTGACTTGAGACCGTTCAGCGGCACTGTGTATGTATTGAATGTTTTCTTGGATCAAGAATCTACAGAATTTATAAAAGCTGTGGCTGGAGCACTAGACGCAGCAGGTTGGGTTCGTGAACAATCAAAAGGATTCGCCATCGGCAACCCGACCATGCGAATAGACTTCGGTCAAGGTTTGGAGTACGTTCCATCGTGCATTGAATCAGGTATCGGAATACACGTACGCACAAAAGAATCGCTTCCTGTCCTACGATCCACCCCGTTCCCGAGCTTGCCGAAAATCGTACAAGCGGCTCTCACGCTGAAGGCTTCCATAGCTGCGAGCATATCGCCGTCAGACGAACAGAATGTTGGTGCTGGCGTCATTGACCCGGAGCCGGGTGAAGGACTTCCCATCACAATATGTGTCGGCAAAAAGCCATAGACAACCGCGTCGCAAGAAAAAATCTGTGAGTATGGCGGCTCCCAGCTTCACTGTTTAAGACGGACCTATGCGCAGGTCTTCCGGTCCCTATCGGCGGTACGCGATCTGGAAAGCTTTCCACGGGTTGAAGTAAGATGGCTCAGTTCAATTCCCCGGTCAGGCGGGTCATCGGTCGATGAAGGTCTATTGCGACACGAACACGCTCCTTCACAATATAAGTCGGCTCAAAGAAGAGCCGAATGCTCAGCGGGAACGTGACGCGCTTGAGCAACTCCTGCAACGTCATCAAGCTGGCACACTCACGATGTTTCGTTCTCGCGTTGACCTGCGCGAACTGGAGAAAACCACAAATCAAAGCCAGCGGGAAAAGCTCCGACTTGACTACGAATCGCT
>JBEKCU010000238.1:0-7364 GCA_050014735.1 Candidatus Acidiferrales bacterium
CTCGGCAGCATTGGAACCACATGAACAAGGCACAATTCCGAACCCAGTCGAGATGCCAAGTCCGCAGCAATCTTTACGGCCTCGTCAGAGTGATTGCTGAAATCAATCGGAGAAAGAATCAATTTTGGAGGCATCATGATTATTATCCCTGTTCTGCTATAGGCAGTGCCATCTGGCACGTTCGAATTTCGCTATCGATCAATCACATTCGAAACTTGTGTATTGGGTACCTCCACTAGCCTATACGGCTGAAGGCCCAGAAGAGAAAAGCCGACAACGCAATCGAGATCGGCAGGGTGAGGACCCAAGCCATCGCAAGGTTTCGTACGGTTGACCATTGCAAGCCCGAATGGTTGGCCGTCATTGTACCCGCGACTCCCGAGGAAAGCACATGCGTAGTACTGACCGGAAGTCCGAACCAATCCGCGGCGCCAATTGTGAACATCGCCGTGATCTCCGCAGCCGCGCCCTGGCCGTACGTCAGGTGATCTTTCCCGATCTTTTCGCCGACGGTGACCACGATTCGCTTCCATCCGATCATCGTGCCGAGCCCGAGTGCCAAGGCGACAGCCACTTTAACCCAGCTGGGAATAAACTTCGTGGCATTATCGATGTGCGTTTTGTAATTTTTTATCACGGCGGTATCGGCGGCGGAAAACTTCGGATTCCCGGACTTCTGCATCAGGCGGAGAGCCTCACTGACAACGTACATGTCGTTCCGGAAGTTGCGGACCTTGTCCTGAGGAACGGCCTTCAGCTGCTTGTAGAGCGCCATTTCAGTGCCAATCCCGTTGATCAGTTCCCGCATCGCCAGCATCGTGTTCGGCGTGAACTGCTTCGTGCGGATATAGTCCGTCACTTCATCGCGGGAATCGCCGACAACCGCCGCCGGCGAAACATAATTGCTCAGCGCGTCGGCGGTCTGCGTGGATACAGCCACAAAGTCCGCTGTCTGCTCGGATGTGACGGCATGATTTACCGCGTAGGCCGTCGGGACAGTGCCAATCAAAATTAACATGATCAGGCCCATGCCCTTTTGTCCGTCGTTCGATCCGTGGGCAAAACTCACGCCGGTGCACGTCAGAATGAGCAGGGCGCGAATCCAGAACGGGGGCGGCTCGGTTCCTTCCGGAGCCACATAGAGCTGTTTGTTGGGGATAAGGGCCTTGCAGATGATCAGCAGCAGGGCGGCCCCGAGAAATCCCACGAGCGGAGACAGCAAAAGGGATTTTCCGATACCGGTTGCCTGCGCCCAGTCCACACCGCTGGTTCCCGTTTTCACTGACATCAACTGATTCGCGATGCCAACGCCGATGATCGAGCCTATTAGCGTGTGGGAACTGGATGCGGGCAAGCCGAAGTACCACGTTCCAAGATTCCAGAGAATCGCCGCGACCAGCAATGCGAAGACCATCGCGAAGCCCGCTTTGCTCCCGACTTGCAAGATCAATTCGACGGGGAGCAGTGAAACGATCGCGAATGCCACCGCACCGGTGGACACCAGAACGCCGATGAAATTCCACATTCCTGACCAAACCACCGCCACGTGCGGTTCCAGGGAATGTGTGTAAATCACGGTCGCCACGGCGTTCGCGGTGTCATGAAAGCCGTTTACGAACTCGAATCCCAGCGCGACAAGCAACGCCACGCCGAGGAGCACAAACGGCATAATCTGGGTGGAATGAATTTCAGCTAGATCTTGAGCGAGATGAAGACCCGCGTAGACGAATCCGATAATCAACGCCACGCCAAAGATTAACATCCCGATCATTCCAGGCCTGCGGGTAATCTTCGCATCTAATACCGTTGCCTGCGTCGCCATGCACGCCTCCTATATTTCAATATTTCGAAGATGTTTTTAAATACACGCGCACGATTTCAGTATGCCAACTACGAAGCTGTTTCTTAACTTGACTCATAGCTTCAACGGGCATATTCAAAAGACCAAGAAACCTGGAAAAGAACCACATAATTCCGCTTTATAGCTCCCGTCGGTGTTGACATTGCGAGTGAACAAGAATCCGTTTCTGATTTAAATCTGGGCACAGGTGAGGATCAATCGCCCGCATGATCGGGTTGCACGACTGCGTAGCGCGTATTTCCGCAACCTGTTTAGGCACTTCAGCCTCCTGGGATGGACAGCCGCACATTTGAACGACGCCCCAAGGAGAGCCTCATACCTCGCGGAACGTTTCACTTCGGAGAATTCCTACCTGCCAGCCGCTTTGACTTTGTGCCCGTGATGCTCGACGTGTAACTTTGCCGCTTCGGCGGAGTGATGTGTTGCATGGTGGATGTGTCCCTGAGCTGTGTGCGCGTGGTGAGCGGCCAGCTCGTGGTCTCCAGCCTCGTGATGTTTCGCGGCTTCACGGTGGTGCCGGCTGGCATGATCAAGGTGCTCAGCGGCCTTGTGATGATGTTCTGCTGCTTGTTTTGACATTTGCGTTCCCCTGAGTTTTTTCTGAAGTGCGGTTGTGGACGGTAGCGCTTTCGTGTTAACGAAATGTGACGAAAATATGAACAGTTCGATCTCCTGTTGAAATTTCGACCAGAGTAAAGACGAATTGAAATGCGTGGTGCCGTTCCGGAGGAGTGTTTCCAGATTAGGTAGCGAGACGGGTTCTCGGAAATGGGCCGGCCCAATCTCACGTCTTCTTGACATGTCTTTCCAACTGAAACAAAGTCAATTGAACGCCGGATTGCCTTCTAGCCGACGCCGTGGGCGGGTACATGTTCCTTGGACACTTTGCTGTTGCGCTCGCTGCAAAAAAGGCCGCGCCGAAAACTCCGCTTGGCATTTTGGTGCTTGCCGCGCAGTTTGCGGACTTACTTTGGCCTATCCTGTTGTTGCTCGGAATTGAGCAGGTACGCATCGTTCCGGGACTGCTCCCGGTTTCGCCGTTCGATTTCACGTCGTATCCGATTTCGCACAGCCTTGCCGCTGAACTGGGTTGGGGCGTGCTTTTGGGCGTCGCCTATTTCGTTGCAAAGCGTGACGCCAGGTCCGCCCTCATCGTTGGCATGCTGGTTCCAACGCACTGGGTGCTCGACCTCGTCGCCCATCGGCCGGACATGCCGATTTATCCGGGCGGCGCGAAATATGGCCTGGGAATGTGGCAATCCTTGCCTTTGACGGTTCTCGTGGAGTACGGGCTATTCGCGGCGGGGATTGCGATTTATCTGAGTTGCACTCGGGCAATCGATCGAACCGGGAATGTTGCTCTGTGGTCGCTGCTGGCCTTGCTTGCTGTTCTGTATCTCGGTTCCGTTTTCGGACCGCCGCCGCCGAACGTGCACGTTCTTGCTGTCAGCGCGCTGGCTATCTGGATCACGTTGCCGTGGGCTGCGTGGGCCGACCGGCATCGGCAGTTACGTTAGCAGGAACGCGAAGCCCGGTCACATCGACGTGGGGGTCGTTGGGCCGGGTCGGCATCGCCGGGCCGGCGGGCCATCCTATTCCCCTGGTGAGGTGGTCGAACAATGTTCGAGTCCCGCCTTCGAGCACCAGGCAATCGGTGTCCATGCAGCGAAGGAAAACGCCATCCTCGGGAGTATCGAAGGAAAAGTAGTTGGGCCGCCGCATCAGACTCGTGCGCTTGTCATACTTCAATTCGAGCACTTCACTGTAGGCGCCAAAAAAAAGGGCGGCGTCGGCGGGGTTCATCAGGCGAACCCGGAATAGCAGCATCGTTTGCTTATTCTTCTGGTTCTCATACAGCGAGTATCGATCCGCGGCCCACGTCGCCGCCACGTCGGACGAGCGATCCTTGGTTAGAAATTGCTTGAGTATTTCAAGAAGCCCGAACTCTCCCATGTTGTTCTCATCGAGCTTCTTCCAGTCCGCGGACACAAAACTCTTGGCGTCGGGTAGTTTGATTTCCGGAGGGACAATGTCACGCAAGTACAAATCAGGATGCATGACTTGCTGCGTAGAAACAGGAGGCCGTTCAAAAACCTTATGAAAATCAGGCCAGCCACTCGACGCCTGGAGCACTCGCTGAGCAAACGTTGTGCCCGCCAAATAAGGAAAAAGCAATTCATCCTGTAAAACTTTCGGAGCCTTGGCAAGCTCGGGGCTGCTGTCGGGATCGCCCATCAGCATTGCCGGATCGAAATGGCCGAGGTCGCGGATGCTGGACTTGCCGCCGAGTTGGTAATCGATCATGGCCGCCATGGCGGAACCTTCAAGCACTGCGTCGCGGGCGAGTTCGGCGTCATCGTTCGGCTTTGCCGCTTCGGTCCACTTGTCGATGTGAAAATGCTGATCTTGCAGGGCATGCGTCAGTTCGTGCGACATCACGGGGCGTTCATCCGCCGGCGTCGTCCAGTCCGCGATGAAAAACTCCTTGCTCTCCGGGTCGTAGAGTCCGGCGATCTGCTCGGTAAGCACCTTTACGAGTGTTTGTTCGAGAGGGTAGTCTTTGGGGAGCAAGCCAAACTTCTCCATGGTTTTCTGATCGGCGTAGCGCTTGTCGTCGTCCTTGTCCTCTTTCATCTTCTGCAAGAGGTAGGCCTTGATCTCCTCCCTGGAGCGAAGACTTTTCTTCAGAGGAGAAAGAATCGGCAAGGATACTAACTTGCTCATTTCGGCGAGAACTTCGTCGGCCGCCTGCAGAAATTCCGCACTTTGAGCGGAGGCGGGCGGAGGCAGGGAGGGCGCAGGCGCGGCGTGCTGCGCGATCGCGCCGGTTGCCGCGAAAAGCATGACGATCAGGCCGCTGAAAATTCGTTTCAAGTGATGCCGTCCTCGTAGCGCGTTGGACAGATAATCTACCTTAGCACAAAGACGAAGGTTCAGTAGAAAAGGATGTCATCGATAAATTGGGCACGAGTGGCTATGAAGCACAGGAATACAAATGATTCACCGGGGCGTTCGAATTCTCCGTTGGATCGTTGGCACTTTTGCGAGAGCACGTCGATACGTAATAGTATATCCATAAACGAACAGTATCATGGGGATGATTCTTAACCTGAACGCGGCAAGTTGTCCGCGCAAATCAGAAATGTGCGGATCGAAAAAAAGAGGGTTCATTTCGGCGCAGACTCTAATACACTCGTTGCCCCAGATGGCAAACGACCGAGGACGCCCGCGGCGGAAGTGATATATTCCCAAAGCAACTTTGTTCTTCGCGTGAAATGACGAATTGGATACGAAGTTCCGAAGCTCTGCCGTTCTGAAAGCGTAACAGAAAGGTAAGTCCTAATATGGCGATCAGAAGTTTCACCCATCCAGGCGAGCTCCCAAGACCGGATATGCAGCCGGGCACACGGCTGCGCCGGGCACGTGAGCGCCTGGGCCTGACCTATCGAGATGTGGAACGCGCAAGCTATGAGTTAGCGTGCCAACGCGGACGCCCCGATTTCATCGTCCATTTGAGTCGCCTCGCGGACATTGAGAACAGGGACGTAACTCCCAGTCTTTACAAGCTTTATGCTCTGGCCGCAATTTACCACCTGGACCCTAAGGAAGTTTGCCAGTGGTACGAAGTGCCGTTCGAGGGTCATTTCTCCGACGGAATCCATTTGGCCGCCCCGAAAACTCATTTGGCCGCCGGACCTGCAAGCCTTCGGCTTCCGATACGCTTCGACCCTGCGTTCGACCCCAACCGCACGGAATTTCTCACCCGCATGGTGGAACGGTGGGGAAACCTAGAAGGAACTTTGTTCAATCAACCGTCGCGATATCTATACGGGTACGTAGGCTCTGATGACCGGAGGATGCAACCACTCCTTCGTCCAGGAAGCTTGGTTCTGATCGATCCCAACTTGCAGCAGGTGCAGAACTCGGGTTGGAACAATGAATATGAACGCCCGATTTATTTTATCGAACTCCGCGAGGGATTCCGTTGCTGCTGGTGCCGTTGTGAAGGTGGGAAACTTATACTCGTTCCGCACCCCCTATCTTCCAATGCTCCAGAGGTCTACAGTTTCCCGGAAGACGCCGAAATTGTAGGCCAAGTAGTGGGTGTCGCAATGAGGATGGGACCGAGTTAAGCCCGCCGGCCTAGCCAGCCTAATTAGCTCGGTTCGAGGAAAATATCTCTAACAGGGCGCCCATGTTGGAACAAAATAATTCGTTCAAATAAACAGGCAACCCTTGCGGACACATCGTGCGGTAATCACCGGTCTCACGCCAACTCTCGACAATATTCCAAAATCCATCGCCCGCTGTACCCAAGCACTTTCGAAGGTCGCGCTCTTGATCCTGCAACGGAGTTTCCAAAATCCTTGAGAGCAGCTCCCCATGGCATTGCTCCAGAGCAGCCTGAACGGAGCTCTCGGAGTACAGATCGGCGAGGCCATCATGCTTGTATTGGCCTGAATCTGGGTCCTTTAGCGAATTGACGTAACACAGTCTGCCAAAATCGCTGGGGATGGCCGCCAGGGTTTTGGACGTAAAGTCCTCCACAACCGACCGATTTTGATGGAAATGATCTAAGGTCTCCACAAAGTCTCCCGTTCCGATTTCTGAACTTTTTATCGTGCAAACACGCTACCCGAGGGTATTCGAGTTATCAAGGTGACGATCCTGGAGGGGTCATCCACCATGAAAAAAATTATTGCCACATCGTTTCTTGCAGTTCTGGCGCTCACCATGCTACTCCCGGTTGCACGTCAAGTCAACGCTGCATCGGTAAACCATAGTTTGTCGGCTCAGGGCCAGCCCTTCCCCCCGCCCCCGCCACCTCCTGGCGGCGGCCACTAGAGTTCGGATCCGGGCCCGATTGGCGTTTAGCGCGAGTTACTATTATATAGACTGTAACCGTGCTACAATTTCGCCATTGGGCCCGGACCATGACCCGTTACGAACTACTACTCTCACTCTCGGTTACGGGATTCGAAACTGTCCTGTGTATATTCGTGTTTGTCAGACATTTGCAGAGGCGTCTGCCATATTTCGCGGCCTATGCAACCACAATGCTAATTTGTAGTCTGGCTCTCAGTTTTATATTCTGGCATTTCGGATTTCGGAGCGTCACTTCCTATTACGCGGATTGGGTCGCGCTTGCGGTCAGCGTGTTGGCACGAAGTTCTTGCATCGTGGAGCTGTGCCGCGATGCGTTGCGGGCTTATCGCGGCATTTGGGCGTTGGCATGGCGAATTCTAGGCTTGCTGGCTTTGTCCCTGTGTCTTCATGCGGCGCTCGACGCGCGTGGACAGCCGAATTGGATCGCGACATACGGATTAACGCTCGAGCGCGACATCGCCATCTCGTCCGTTGTAATCCTGATTGTCTTGTTTCTAATTAGCGATTACTATCGAATCCCGTTGGAATCGCTTCAAAAGTGGATTGCGCTGGGCATTTGCTTTTTCTGTGTCATCGAGTTCGTCAATAATACCGTGCTCCGTGACCTATTCATCAA
>JBEKCU010000239.1:0-9398 GCA_050014735.1 Candidatus Acidiferrales bacterium
GTGGAGAGAACCGAGTCAATCAAGTCCGCAGTCGCCGAAGTGGCGGTGCCGCCGCTGGCCGGGCCCAAATTCGCTAGCGCCGGGGGATAATTGCCGTAGGTCGTGGAGTACGCCACCGAAGACGTATTGATTGTGCGAAGTGACCCGACCGCGGATGCTTCGTTAGCTGCCATCTTGGAACGCAGCAGGTTCGGAATAGCGATTGCCGCGATGATCAGGATGATTGCGACCACGATCAACAACTCGATCAGTGAGAAACCCTTCTGTTTATTCCGCATTTTCCATTGCTCCTTAAGAAAATCGTTTTTGTCGTCTCGTCCCTCATTGGGGATCACCCTACATCATGCAACCCCCATACCAATCGGAATCGAAGGGGGTAATTCTCAGGTCGCATGTTGTACAAGCCACTCATGCATCGGGACTTATGACCATGCCAGAAACTCCTTTCACACTCATTCGATCCGCTTAGCATGGGGAGGAAAAGTCAATTGCGCCAAATTATGTCACCCGCAGGCGTCAGGACGCGACATCGATCGCACCGATGGCAGCTTCCGGAGTGGCCTCCGGAAGGATCAAGAGTTTCAATGCACAACATGATTCCACACGAAACGTGACTAACCGAAACGACAACCGGAGTCTGCACCGTGCTCGCAACGCAATTGCCTGTATCGCGGGTCTGCAATAGACTTGCTAGGAACCAAGAATCCTCGGGTCTCCAATGCGGAGAAATTCCTCTAAAGTATGCGGATAGCGCTTAGGCAACTACTCTCTTCCCCTGTGTTCATCACCGGCGTTGCATTCGCAGTGCGCGTGCTGCTGCTTTTGCACGGCTCAGGAAGCATGCCTGTCGCCGTTCGAGGCAACCAACCTTACGGGTACGAACTGGGGCGAGTCGCAAGAGCCATAGCCGCCGGCGAGGGGTTCTCTTCCCCTCTTCGCTTGTTCGACACCGGGCCGACAGCATGGTTTACGCCTATATATCCGTATTTGGTGGCGGGGATCTTCAAGGTTTGGGGGATCTATAGCGAACTATCCCACATCATTATTACACTGCTCAACAGCGCATTCGTTTCTTTGACCATTATTCCAATCCATGGCATCGCCAAGCGGACATTTGGGCAAAGCGTCGCCGTTGCTTCCTCTTGGATTTGGGTATTTCTTCCGACGGCGATGTTTTTCCCGATTGCCTGGGTATGGGATACGACGCTGGCCGCGCTCTTCCTCGCCTTAATTTTCTGGGCAACGCTCGCCATGAGGGAGACGCAAACGATCTCCGCGTGGGCTGGTTACGGAGCCCTCTGGGCCACCGGTGTTTTAATCAATCCATCGATTCTTTCCTTATTTCCTTTCTTGCTTGGGTGGTTGCTATGGCAATCGCACAAGAACCAGGCCCCCTCGGCCAGGTTGGCCGCCTCCGCCCTTCTGATATTCACAATTGCGCTTGTCCCGTGGACTGTCCGTAATTACCGCGTATTCGGAAAATTCATAGTCCTGCGTTCGAATTTTGGCCTCGAATTGTGGCTTGGCAACAACCCAAGTGTTCCAGACACATGGTCGCCTTGGCTGCACCCCAACGATAATTTACAGGAAGGCGAAAAATATAAGCGCATGGGCGAAATCGCATACATGGCGGAAAAGCAGAAAGAAGCTATTACGTTTATGCGGACCCACCCCGCCGACACGGCGTACTTTACGTTTCGGAGATTTGTAAATAATTGGCTGGGCGTGACCGACAGCCCGATAGATTCCTGGTCGCACAGTCCTTACTACGTCAAGGCGTTCATCGTTCTGAATTGTCTTTTCCCGTTGTTCACCCTGCTCGGCGCTCTGTTTGCCTATCGCGACAAGCGCGAGGAAGCCGTTCCCTACGCGATGGTCCTGCTCGTCTTTCCCATCATCTTTTACGTGACGCACACTTCCCTGCGCTACCGTTTCCCCATGGATCCAATCATGGTGGTCCTGGCCTCGTATGGCGCGTCATGCGCGATCTCTCTTCTCCGAGCACGATTCACGCGCGAGCCGGAAGCAGTGACACCCACGGCATCGGTGTCAGCGCTATAGGTTTCAGCATCGCCGGCGTCTCGCGTGTCCCGATTCACGAGGGACCGGCGGCTTTTTGCGCCAGTAGGACAGGCTTCAGCCTGTCCGCTTTTGAATTTTGTAGCGGCGGCAAAGCTGAAAATCAGACTCGGCAAGAGTCAAAAGAAAACACGCTGAAGCGTGTTCTACTTATCGAATGTTGTACTTCTTAGAGTAGTGGCGGAAGGACCGGTAGCTCATCTTGAGAAGTTCCGCGGCTCGAGTTCCCACGCCAACCCATGGCTTCCGGAGCGATTCCTTCGATCGGCTTTTCCATGGACTTCCGAAACCGCTCCAGGAAGGATCGCGCCAGCAGGGGGATATCCTCTCTTCGCTCACGAAGGGCCGGCAATTGAATCGGAATCACGCTTAAGCGGTAGAATAGATCCTCGCGAAACTCACCGGCGGCAATGGCTTTTTCAAGGTCCTTATTGGTCGCCGCGATCACTCGCACATCGATTTCAGTTTCCTCATTCGATCCAACCGGTCGCACCTTGCCTTCCTGAAGAACCCTGAAGAGCTTGACCTGCATCGGCAGGCTCATGTTGCCGATCTCATCTAAAAATAGCGTCCCGCCATTCGCGGCCTTGAATAATCCCTGACGATTCTCATTCGCGCCGGTAAAAGCCCCTTTCACGTATCCGAATAGCTCGGATTCAAGAAGGGTTTCCGGAAACGCGCCGCAATTAATAGTAATAAACGGTTCGTGATTGCGCGGGCTGTTTTCATGAATCGCCCGGGCCACAAGCTCCTTGCCGGTGCCTGTTTCTCCGGTGATCATCACACGGCTGGTTTGCGGCGCAACGGTCATGATCATGTCAAAAATCGCGCGCATGCCGCTGCTATGGCCAATGATCTTGTCCATGCCGGTCAGCCGCCGCAACTCCCGCCTCAAATAACCAGCCTCGTTTTTGAGCCGCAGCGTTTCGTCGACCTGGCGCACGGCACGCCGCAACTGATCCACAAGGTCATGGTCCTTGATTACGTACCTGTCCGCTCCCGAATTGATCGCGGCGATGGCCGTCTCAACGGTGGGGACACCCGTAATTAGAAGGAAATAACTCGATGGCGATATCTCCTTGCAAAATTGCAGAAGCTCAACGCCTGTCGTATCCGGCATCCGAATATCGGAAATGACAATGTCAAAAATCTGGGATTCGAGCTTCCGCCGCGCCGTTTCACCGTTCATGGCCACCTCGACGCGATGCCCTTCCTTGCGAAACGTGATCTCGAGCAATTCGCAAATGGACCTTTCGTCATCGACGATTAAGATGTGAGCCATATAAAACTTCTTCTTTCCGATGCCCGCGTATCAGGCGACGCGAGGCAACTCGACCGTAAATTCCGCTCCCTTATCCTTTTCCGACGAAACGCTGATTCGGCCGCTGTGCGCTTGAACAATTTGGTACACAATGGCAAGACCGAGTCCTGTCCCTCCGACAAATGTCGATTGCAAAGGTTCAAATATTTTCGCGCTCTGTTTTGAATCGAATCCCATTCCAGTATCCCGAAAACGAATACGAACCCAGAAAGGGGCCACTTCGAGGGACACGGTCAAGGTGCCACCGGTGGGCATTGCCCGCAGAGCATTGTCCGAGAGGTTCCAGAACACCTGCTTGATCCTGTTACGGTCCACGCGAGCGCGTATTTCGGATCCCGCAAATACCCTCTCAATCCTGTATCGTCCGTCCAATTGCGGGTTCCGTTCGAGTAACGTCAGGGTTTCGTCGAGCAAACTCGAGACGTCCTCTTCCGAGAAGTCATACGTTTTCTCGCGCGAGTAGTTCAGAAACTCTGTGATGATCTTATTCAGCCGCTCCGATTCCCGGCTCACAATTCCGACCAGATGCTGTTCATCTTCCTGCAGCGGAACAAGGCGGCCCAATTCCTTGACCGCACCGGCCATCGCCGTCAGCGGCTGCCGAATTTCATGAGCGATTGCCGCCGACAGGCGGCCCAGCGCCGCCATCCTTTCCTTCGTGGCAACCTCTTGCTCAAGGCGCCTAAGGTCGGTGAGATCCTGGAAATTGAAAACGTAGCCGGTCGTGCGCCGCTCTCCGGTGCGCAAGGGCGACACCGATATTCCGATGAACCGTTGCTGACCTTCAGGAGTCAGAAAATCGACCTCGCGGCGGCGAGGGAGCTTCGCCTCTTCGGTGGTTTCCCCGGGCAGCCAAAAAACTGGCCAAAGCTCCTGGAGCAACGTTCCGCGTACTGCCTGAAACTTGCACCCCGTAATCTCTTCCCCTGTACGGTTGAGCAATAGAATCCGGCCATCCAAGTCAGTGGTCAGCAGGCCCCCGCGCATGGAATGGATAATGTCCTCATTAAACGCCTGGAGATCCTGCAATTCCCCGCGCTTAACTTCCAACTCCACACCTTGCCGCCTCAGGTTTTGCGCCAGCAGACTCGACAAATATGCGACGGCCATGAAGTAAAACAGATTGCTGAAGATCCAAGTCTGCAATTGCCGGCTGCTCGGTACGGCGAGTTGCATCCGCGGCAAAATGTTGAAGTAAATGAGTTCGGCCAAACCGCCAAGCAGAACAAAACTCAATCCCGCGACAATAAACGTGGCCTCGCGAGAGAACAAGATGCTGGCCACAATGATTGCAACCGGATAAAGCCAAATGAAGTAGCTATCCTGCGTGCCCGTGAGGTAGATCACGCAGGTCACCATAATCAGGTCGCACACCAATTGAATCGGGCCGTGCCAGGAAGCAAGCGGCATCCAACGCATCAAGATTGAGTAGACGATCGCGAGGGTGTACCACAAGATAATCAAAGGAATAAAATATCGCGTGGAGACTTCAAGCTGGCTGGTCTTGCCGAGAACCAGCACGAGGGTCAGCAGCAGTGTAATGAGGAAAAAGCGGACGCGGGACAGCCATTCGAGCCATGCAGCGACATTTTGTGTCAATTCCATTCGAGGCGAACGTGTCGGCCAGACGCCTTCCAAAGTTTGAAATTATGACTAAGACCTGAACCGGGAGAGTACGAGGGCGATTCCCTTTGAACCGCCCCTATCCATCAACGAACCGTCGCACACGCTCACTAATGCGCGCTACTGAGTTGTCCAATCAACGTGAATAGCGGCAAATACATCGAAATGACGATGCCTCCCACGACAACACCCAGGAACACAATCATCATCGGTTCCAGCGCCGAAAGCAGGTCTTTTACCGCCGCGTCAACCTCATCCTCATAAAAGTCCGCAATTTTCTGAAGCATGGCGTCCATGGCCCCCGTTTGTTCTCCGACTCCGATCATCTGTGTAACCATGCCGGGAAACACGTCCGATTCTTTTAATGGATCGGCAAGGTTGCGGCCGGATTCGAGGGCCTTGCGGACTCCCAGCAAAGCCTTTTCGATGACCGCGTTGCCGGCGGTTCGCGCCGTAATATCCAAACCTTCCAGGATTGGCACGCCGCTTGAGATCAGTGTGCCCAGCGTTCTTGTGAAGCGAGCGACCGCGATTTTTCTAAGCAATATGCCCATCAGCGGAAGTTTTAGAAGCATTCGATCGATGGCCATTCTTCCGGCGGGAGTGCCGTACCACACCTTTAAGCCGATAACAGCTCCAACGAAACCCATCAAGATGAGCAATCCAAAAATACTGCCGACAAAGTTGCTGAGGGCGATAACAATTCGGGTGGGCAGCGGCAAGTTCACCCCAAGGCCCAGGAACAAAGTCGCGAAGATCGGGACGACTTTCCACAACAAAAGAACGATGACTCCGGCAGCAACCAACAGAACGGCGACGGGATATACCAGGGCGGATTTCACGGCGCGCTTCAATTTCACGTTCTTTTCGATGTAGGAAGAAAGGCGTTGCAGAATCGTGTCGAGAATACCGCCCGTCTCCCCCGCTTCCACGAGGTTGACGTAAAGGGCGTCGAATACTTTATCGTACGGGCGCATCGACGCCGAAAGCGTCGACCCGCCCTCCACCGCCGCACGGGTACCCGTAAGCACTTTCTGGAACACCTTATTTTCTTGCTGTCCTGCCAGAATTTCCAGGCACTGCACGAGGGGCAAACCAGCATCGATCATCACGGAAAATTGGCGGGTAAAGACGGCCAATTCCTTGGAATCCACGCCTCCGCCGAAGGTCGGCAAGTTGAATTCCTTGCCCTTCTCCGACATTTTGGTGACGTTGATCTGCTGGCGCTTGAGAGTGTTAACGAGCTCCGTCTTGCTTTGAGCTACCTGCTCTCCCGTCACCGTTTCTCCGGCTCGGTTCGTACCGCGATATGTGAAAACCGGCATCCTATCCTCCTCAAAAGTCGTCCTGCCCGATCCTTTTCAGACACATTCGGATGGCAGTTGCAATGTGTTAGCGTCGAACCGGGGCAGGGCCGCGCGAGGCCGGCGAAGTAACACCCCGATTGATCATATCCTGCAATTCTTCCGGATTCGACGAACGCGAAAGAGCGATTTCCAAAGTGATTAACTTCGCGAAGTACGAGTTCGCGAGGCTCTGATTGAACGTCTGCATTCCGGTCGTGCCCGTGCCGGTTTGCATCGCAGAATAAATCTGGTGAATTTTGTCTTCTCGGATCAAGTTGCGAATCGCGGGGTTGGGAATCAGTACTTCCATGACCATCACACGTCCCCGTCCATCGACCCTGGGCAACAACGCCTGACAAAGAACCCCCTCGAGCACCATCGAAAGTTGCGCCCTGATTTGCGGCTGCTGGTAGGACGGGAACACATCCACGATTCTGTTGATCGTGGAAATCGCGGAGTTCGTGTGCAGCGTGGCGAAGGTCAAGTGCCCTGTCTCGGCGATCCGGAGCGCAGATTCGATCGTCTCGAGATCGCGCATTTCGCCAATCAGAACCACATCGGGATCTTCGCGGAGCGCGGCGCGCAGGGAATTTGAAAACGAATGCGTGTCGGAATTGACTTCTCGCTGATTCACCAGGCATCGTTTGTGATTGTGCAGAAATTCGATGGGGTCTTCGATCGTGATCATGTGCTCTTCGCGCTCGGTATTGATCTTATCCAGCATGGCCGCGAGAGTCGTCGATTTGCCCGATCCGGTGGGGCCGGTAACAAGCACCAGACCGCGCGGTTTATCGCAGAGTCCACGAACGATTGGCGGCAGTCCCAGCGCGTCAAAGCCCTTGATCTCCCATGGAATCGTCCGGAACACCGCGCCGACAGCTCCGCGCTGTTGGAACAGGTTGCCGCGGAATCGCGCCAGATTTTTCAGCCCAAAGGAAAAGTCCAATTCCAGGTTTTCCTCGAAACGATGCTTCTGCGCGTCGGTCAGCACACTGTATGCAAGGGCCTTGGTATCAGCTGCCGTCAGAGGCGCCATATCCATCGGGCGAAGCTTTCCATGGACCCGCACGCGGGGCGCGCTGTTGGTGGTGATGTGCAGGTCACTGCCGCCCAACTCGATCATCTTCTTGAGCAACTCACTAAGAGTAATTCCTGACATGATTAACCTTTCCTAGAGCACTGTTTCGCGCACAACTTCCTCGATCGTGGTCAGGCCTGCCGCAACCTTCGTCAAGCCGCTTCTGCGCAGCATGATCATTCCCTGATCGATGGCCTTCTTCTTCAGTTCCAACGCTGATGCTCCCACCAAGATCAGTTCGCGCAACTCATCGTTAATTTCCATCACTTCGTACAGGCCGACTCGGCCCTTGTAACCGGTCTTGTTGCACACACTGCAACCCTTCCCGACCCAAATTTGCACCGTCTTGACCTCTTCAGGGGTAAAGCCGGCGTCGATCATGGCTTGTTCGGGGACACTCAACGGTTCCTTGCAGTTCTGGCAAATCCTGCGCACTAATCGCTGCGCGCAAATCAAGTTCACCGACGTGGCCACCAGGAAAGGCTCGATGCCCATATTCATCAATCGGCTGATTGTCGAGGGAGCATCATTCGTGTGCAGCGTGGAGAGCACCAGGTGCCCAGTAAGCGCGGCTTTTACAGCGATTTCCGCCGTTTCGAAATCGCGGATTTCACCGACCAGGATGATATTGGGATCCTGGCGAAGAAAGGCGCGCAGCGCAGCCGCAAAATTCAGGCCGATCTGGTCCTTCATCTGGACCTGATTGACTCCCATCAACTGGAATTCGACTGGGTCCTCCGCGGTCATGATGTTCGTTTCGGGAGTATTCAGACGGGCGATGGACGAATAAAGAGTGTTGGTCTTGCCCGATCCGGTGGGCCCGGTCACTAGAACCATTCCGTAGGGACGGAGAATGGAGCGTTCGAATTTGGCCAGGGACTCGGGCTCGAACCCGAGTTTCGTCATGTCCAACCGCAAATTTTCTTTATCGAGCAACCGCATCACGATCTTTTCGCCGTAAAGGGTGGGGATCGTGGAAACGCGGAAGTCGAGATCCTTGATCTTGCCGTCCTTGCGGTACTTGATCATGATGCGGCCGTCTTGCGGCAACCGCTTTTCGCTGATATCCAGCTTGGCCATGATCTTGACGCGACTGATGATGGCGTCGCGAAGCTTCATGGGAGGGGACATCACCGATTGCAGGATGCCGTCGATCCGGAACCGCACACGGAGTTCCTTTTCATAAGGTTCCACGTGGATGTCACTGGCGCCGCGCTTGACCGCATCGGTCAGAATCAGGTTCACCAGCTTGATGATGGGCGCTTCCTCGGCCGCGCGTTCCAGCTCGGCGAGGTTCATCTCCTGTTCTTCGGCGGCGAGTTCCAGGTCGGCGGACTCCTCACCGGTAAGGTCCTTCATGACCTTGCTTAGCTCTTCTTCGCTTTGCACCTCGCCATAAAACTTTGAGATCGCCTCGGAAATGGCAGTTTCGGATGCCACGACCGGCTCCACGTTGAAGCCGGTCATGAACTTAATATCGTCCATGGCGAACACGTTGGTGGGATCGGTCATCGCGATCGTCAGCGTGGAACCGACACGGGAGAGCGGAACGATCTGATAGCGGATTGCCGTATCCTGCGGAATTAGCTTAATGACGGAGGCATCGACTTCGTAATACTTCAAATTGATGGAGGGGACGCCATACTGGCGAGAAAGTACGCCCGTAATTTCATCGTCCGTGATAAACCCGAGGCTCATCAGGCACGTCCCTAACCTGCCTCCGGTGGCCTTTTGATGTTCCAAGGCCAGTCGAAGCTGGTCGGACGTGATCAAATTTTCTTTGATCAGTATTTCGCCGAGCCGGGATGACATCGGAAAAGAACTCCCCAGGGGCCACACACTCCCCGGAGATTTTAAGGTAGCAGATAGGCAATGAAGGCTATCTGTCCATTTTCGTTCGTCGTACTGAAATGGGCAATACGACTTGCGCCTGTACTTCCGTACAGGATAT
>JBEKCU010000240.1:0-7338 GCA_050014735.1 Candidatus Acidiferrales bacterium
TGTGCGGCAATGGCAAGTCACGCACTCAAGCAATTCCCGCCCGCGTGGTGTCTGGCGATTGCCCCGCCTGGATCAGCCAAAACGGATTTGCTGGAGAGTTTTCGCGAACTGCCGGGGGTGCATTTCGTCGATGAACTGACTACCAAGACTTTTCTATCTGGCAAGGTGGATGAACGTGGCAAGAAACGCGAAAGACCAGCAAGCTGGCTTCATCGAATCGGCGATGACGGGGTCCTCGTGGCCGCCGACTTCAGCACCTTCACGGCAGACCCAAAGGCCCTTCAGGTCATCTTGGCGCAGCTTCGACGCATTTATGATGGCAATTATTCCCGAGAGTACGGGACTGACGAAAACATAGAGGAAAGAACTTGGGAGGGTAGGCTGACTCTATTTGCAGGAGCCGTCCCGGACATTGACAAGCACTGGGCGTTGTTTCAGAGGCTTGGTGAACGATTCCTGCGTGTGCGATGGCCTCGCGCGGGAGGCGTCGAAACAGCATTGATGGCAATGAAACACACCGTGGGGACCGCAAAAGTACTACGGGAGGCCGTCCATTCCCTTCTAAAGCCGATCCTTGAGAAGCCCAATTCCCCCGCCATTTCTGCTGGAATGGAATATCGGATCGCCAATTTGAGCGAGTTGATCGCACTATCCCGCTCTTATATAGAACGCGAACGAATCACCCACGAGGTAGTGGGAGTGCCAATCACAGAAGGTAATACCCGGCTTCCCCAGCAGCTATGCCAGATTGCCAGGGGTTCGGCACTTTTAGATGGCCGGACCAGCATCAGCGAAGGGGACTTCAAGTTGATTTGCAGGGTTGCGTTTGATAGCTTGCCCCCGGTTCGGCAGGGCGTCCTCAAGGCAGTCATGCAGGCCAAAAGCCCATTCTCAGAAGGTCTCCCACCTGCTACCACAAATCGAGCGGTCGAGGATTTGAGACTGACCGGCGTTTTGACACCCCAGGACAACCCAAAGCTCAACCTCACAGACTTGGCTCAAGAGTTGTTGAGGGAAGCGGGTCTGCCCAAGTTATAGAAAACAGGGCTTCCCCCAAATGGAGAAAGATATAGGGTGGGTAAGTAGCACCCCTACGTACCCGCAATTTGGGGGAAGTTGCCGGTCTAACGACTTAAAGAACCTCCAGGAAGAAAGGAAATCTTCTCTTAAACCGGTGCAGGCCCCTTTAGCAGTAAATTTCACCAGTGTAGCTTTTCCCACCACCTAACAGTCGGTCTCCAAACCGCAAGGGTCAGAACAGAGAGACAGGTGTGTCTTCAGATGATCGTCCCGAAATAGCATGTGCTAGAATCCTGCCCGCAAAGCCGCCGCTTCCAGCGAGAAAGCGGGGAAAACGAATGTCTCGCAGAGGAGGTCAGAACCCATCGGTTCGTGTTGGCAAGCGAGCGGATGGACAGAAGTACTTTTTCTTTCAGTACTGGATTGATGTGCCCGGTCAGGAAGAAAAGGAGCGTCGAACAGAAGTTGTGGGATTGCTAGGGCAGTTGACGAAGAGCGAAGCGGAGCGGCGGAAGCTGGTTTTTCTGTCCGAGTTGAAAATTAACTCGAATAATTACAGGATTCCCTCCTCGCAAACCTTTGCCGATTCAGTCAAGTTCTACCGGGAGAAATTCGCGCCGAGAAGTCTCAGGGCGTCCACTTTTGACATTGCGGACGGTCACTTGAAAAAGCACCTTGAGCCGGATTGGAACGACGTTCCGGTAGAACACATCACGATAGATACTGTGAATGAGTGGGCGTGGAAAAAGCGGAATGAAGGTCTTTCATGGGTCACGATCAAGAATATTCTGCGAACCATGCAGCGTGTTCTGTCGTGTGCTTCAAAAGACAAGAAACCGCCGTTTTCCCAAGAAGGACTCGCTATTCCTGAGAAGGACAAGCTGCGGATGAAAATCGAAAGCCGAAAGGCAGTGTCGTTTTCGTGGGACGACGCCAACCAGATAGCAGAAGCAGTGCGGAAGCTAGAAGGTTTGGACGACACGCGCAAGAACATTTACGCGATGGTTTTCATTCTTGCAGCCACAACCGGTCTCAGGTGTGGTGAGCTGTTCGCTCTCAAAGTCGATGACATCGGGTTTGAGACGGGCACGATTCGGGTTGACGAATCGGTGGATCAACGGACATTCACGATTGGGCCGTGTAAGAATGCGACTGCTTATCGTATGGTTGTCCTAGCCGATGCAGAGGGAAGGGAAGCTATGAGGATGTTACAGCAGTTCCTTGGTGGCGGTCCTTTCCACCCGAATCAACTTCTATTCCACTCAAGAAACGGGTGTGCTTTACGTGAAACGAACGTGCTGCACGATGGCTTGCACCCGGCTCTAAAAGCTGTTGGTCTTCCGAGGGCCGGAATGCACGCCTTTCGTCATGGCTGCAACCGAAGATGGGAACTAGCCGGAGTGAACCCCGCCGTGCTTCGACAGCAGATGGGACACAGCACCGCTGCAATGACGGCGAGATACACAGGAGAGATTCCAATTGAGCAAATCCGGGCCGCATTCTCCATTAGGAATGGCAACAAAATTGCCGTTTTGGAAAATATGGAAAATGAGGTTTTTGTTTAACTTCTTTTGAATGTTGGAGCGGGCGATGGGAATCGAACCCACGTCCGAAGCTTGGGAAGCTTCTATACTGCCATTGTACGACGCCCGCTCTAGGCCTAACGCTACCAAACCCGCCGGGGTCTTGCAAGAATTCAATGGCCTTGGTTTCGTGCTAGAGTGTCGCGTTGCATTAGGAGGATGGTTTGGCGTACAGAGACCTGCGCGAGTTTATTGCGAAGCTGGAAAAGGAAGGCGAGCTGCGGCGCATCGGTGCCGAAATCGATCCCATTCTCGAAATCACGGAGATTACGGACCGCGTGACTCGATCTGGCGGTCCGGCGCTACTTTTCGAGCGGCCTAAAGGCTCTCGCGTGCCGTTACTCATTAATATGCTGGGAAGCCAACGCCGCATGAATCTGGCGCTCGAAGTATCCGACGTCGAGGAAGTGGGCGCGCGCATTCGTGGATTTCTGGATATGCAATCGCCGCAAGGATTGCTGGACAAGCTCAAGATGCTGCCGAAACTGGCCGAGCTTGGCTCATTCTTTCCGAAGTCGGTCAAGACAGGTCCGTGCAAGGAAATAATTCGCCTGGAAAATTTCTCTCTTCTTGAATTTCCCATTCTGCAGTGCTGGCCGAAAGATGCGGGCCGTTTCATTACTTGGCCTTTAGTCATTACGCGCAATCCGGAAACCGGGAAGCGCAACGTCGGCGTCTATCGCATGCAGGTTTACGATGCA
Organism: Candidatus Acidiferrales bacterium; assembly: GCA_050014735.1. Lineage (GTDB taxonomy): Bacteria > Acidobacteriota > Terriglobia > Acidiferrales > UBA7541 > Palsa-360. The sequence goes on from JBEKCU010000240.1 coordinate 3,305, forward strand.
CGCACCACGGGCATGCATTGGCAAACGCAAAAGCACGGCGCCGAGCATTTCCGCCGTGCGCGTGCCGCGAAGCCGGACGGGCGCATTGACGTGGCCGTGGCGATTGGATCGGACCCCATGACCTGCGTGGCCGGGATTTTACCGATTCCGCCGGACCTTGACGAAATGATGTTCGCCGGATTCTTGCGGCGAGAGCCGGTGGAAATGGTTCCGTGCGAGACGTGCGATCTGGAAGTTCCGGCCAATGCGGAAATCGTTCTTGAGGGCTACGTGGACTTGAACGAGATGCGCACCGAAGGTCCGTTTGGCGATCACACTGGTTTCTATTCGCTCGAAGGCGAGTTTCCGGTTTTTCACGTGACGTGCGTGACCCAGCGGCGCGATCCCATTTACTTGACGACGATTGTGGGTCCACCGCCGCAGGAAGATTTTTTCATGGGACACGCGGTCGAGCGGATATTTTTGCCCGTGATGAAGATGCAGCACCCGGAAATTGTTGATGTGGCTATGCCAGCCGAAGGCGTTTTTCACAATTTGATGATCGTGGCCATTCGCAAGTCGTACCCAGGACAGGCGCGAAAGATCATGCATGCGATTTGGTCGCTCGGGCAGGCGATGTTCACCAAGGTTGTCGTGGTCGTAGATCACGATGTGGACGTGCAGAATTTCAGCGAAGTGGTCTGGAAATCGCTCTGCGCGATCGATCCACAAAGGGATGTCGAGTTCGCGATGGGCCCCGCGGACACTCTCGACCACGCCTCGCGCCTGCAGGATTACGGTTCAAAGATGGGCATCGACGCGACACGCAAATGGGAAAGCGAAGGATTCCGGCGTCCGTGGCCCGACGAAATCGTGATGGACGGGGCCACAAAAAAAAAGATTGACGAAATTTGGAACACGTTGGGGCTTAAACGATAGCAGGGATCGCCCCAAAAGTGTCTGTAAAGCTTGTACTATATATAGTGGTCCTAGTATTCATTAAACCGTATATATAGTTGTTTTTGCTATTTTGCTGTCCGCGGGATCAGTCGCCTAACCGGTATTCTTCAGAGCAACTTGCAAAATCCGATGGCTTGACACTCCGTCCGCCGGATGCCAAATTCGCTGTACGCGGCGTAAGTCCTAGTGCACGATAAGTGCCGCCGTAAGAAAGTTCTGGGGCTGTGTGGACTCGAAACGGGGCAAACGATACGGAGATAAGTACAGGCCAGCACGAATGCGACGGCCCAATATCCTAATCTCAGCGAGAATCGTCGGCGGCGATCCGGCAGCAGGAAGTTCTGTCTGGCCGACGCCCGGGTGTGAAGTGAGCTTATACACCACGGTTTCCGGACACATAGGCCGAGCGAAAGTCCAGCAAGTCAAGACGAGTGAATAGAAAGATTTAGGTAAAACAGGCAAGTGACAGGAACTCCCTGAGGGGTTTCAACATATGTTTGGTGGCGGAAAGCAAAGAGCTCTGGTGGGATTGGACATAGGCTCAAGCTCCATCAAGGCTGTGGAGTTGAAAAGCACCAAACAGGGGTTCGAACTGGTCAGTTTCGGATTGGAACCGCTGGCGCAGGATACCGTCGTGGACGGAGCGATCATGGATGCTCCCCTGGTGGCGGGGGCGATCAGCAATATTTTCGACGCACAAAAAATAAAGACAAAGAATGTGGCGACCGGAGTTTGGGGGCACTCCGTCATCGTCAAGAGGGTTACCCTTCCGGCGATGACCGAGGAGGAGATGTACGTCCGCATCCAATCCGAGGCCAGCCAGCACATACCGTTCGATATTGCCGACGTCAACCTCGATCACCAGCTTCTCGAGTCGGTGGACTCACAAATGGACGTTTTGCTGGTCGCCGTCAAGAAAGACAAAATTCTGAATCACACGAACGTGCTCGCGCAGGCGGGAAAAAATTCCACCGTTGTGGACATCGACGCCTTCGCTCTCCAGAACTGCTTTGAAGTGAATTACGATCCGGACCCGGCGCAAACTGTCGCGCTGCTCAATATCGGCGCAAGCGTGATGAACATCAATATCGTTCGGGGCGGGATTCCACTATTTACGCGCGACGTTTCCGTCGGAGGCAACCAGTACACGGACGCGCTGCAGAAGGAACTGGACCTGAGCTTTGAGGATGCCGAGCGATTGAAGCACGGCGAGAACATCGCCGGGGTAGCCGAGGAACACCGCGCCACGATCCTCCGATCGGTGACCGATATTCTCGTTCTGGAAATCCAAAAGACGTTTGACTTTTTCCGGGCGACGGCGACGGGAGAAAGTATTCAGAAAATTGTCGTGGCAGGCGGCAGCTCCCGCGTGCCCGGGCTGATGGACATCCTGCGGGAAGAGTTTGCAGTTCCCGTGGAGGAAATGTATCCGTTTCGCAAGATTGTGATCAATCCAGCAAAGCACAATGAAGAACAGATCCGCGAGCTTGCGCCGCGTTTGGCCATCGCGGTGGGTTTGGCGCTCAGGAGCTTCGACGAACCATGATCCGCATTAACCTGCTCGGAAGAGTACGACCGAAGGCCACGCGCACCTCCGTGCCCATCGAGGCGACGCTGCAGTATGTGCTACTTGCGATCGCGCTGGTTGTAAGCATAGGGATTCTCTACGGGCACTACCTACTGATGGACCGAGAAGACAAACAGGTTCTGACCCATATTCAGAAACAAATGGGCGAAAAGGCGCGCCTCGAGCAGCTCAAGCAGCAAGTGGACAATTTCGAAAAACAAAAGGCTGTCCTGCAGCAAAGAATTAACGTAATCGAGCAACTCCAGCGAAACCGCACGGGCGGCCAGGAACTTCTGGAAGCGCTTGCCAACTCGGTGAGCCGCACGGACACGCTTTGGCTCAGTTCGGTGGAACGCAAAGGAGACGCCCTAACCATCAGCGGTTCGGCGGGATCGCTCAATGCGGTTGCAAATTACATCACTCAGTTAAGGCGTTCGGGCTATTTCCAACAGGTGGAAATCAAGGAATCGCATCAGGACGATGCGAACAAGGCCGTGGAAATTTTTAATTTCACCCTGACGGCTCAGTTCGGCTTGCCACAGACCGATGGCTCTCCGGCACCCACCGGCCCTGCAGCGACCAGCGCTCCTGCTGCCAACACGCCACCGGCCCGCAAGCCGGGGAATACCTAGGGGGACCGATGGCGATTTCGTTTCGCGAATATCCGTGGTACCTCCAGGCGCTTGTCTTCTTCGCCCTTGCGCTGGTGATCATCGGGGCAGGTGAATACTTGCCGATGTCTCCGGTCGCGAGCCTGCGAACGGCCCTGGACGACAATCACCGGAAAGATTCGGACTTAAATCGTCAGGTGGCGCAACTACAGGTGTACGAACGCCGAAATGCGGAATTCAAAATCGAGATGGCTGCGCTGGAAAAGCAGCTCGACACGCTTAAGACGATCGTGCCGGAAGATAAAGAGTTGGATGAGTTTATCCGGTTGCTCCAGGGAGCGGCGTCGGCCTCGGGAGTGCAGATCCGAAGTTTGGCCGCCCAGGCTGTTGTGCCCAAGGACTATCACTACGAACTCCCGTTCATGATCGCGGTGGATGGACCTTATTTCAGCATTGAGGATTTTTTTGCCAGGCTCAGTCGGCTTTCCAGGATCATCAACGTGGGGGATCTGACGTTTAACGGTCTCACCGAAGGGAAGGGCGGGAAATTTCCCCTGCGTCCCGGCACAACGGTCACAGGTCAGTGCGTTGTTACGACATTTTTCAGCAAGCCAGGGGAAGCGGCACCAGCCCCGGCAGCAAAGAATCAACCCGCCCGCCGTTAGGCGGAATTGAGCCGATTGACTATGCGACTCGCAAAGTTTTCGCGAACACTGTTGAAAGCCGCGCTGCCGGCAGTCCTGTCGGCGTGCGTTTTCGCGCAGGAAGCTCCTAACATTCAGCCGGGCGCCGTACGTGGCCGGTTGATGCAGCCACCTGCCGCCGAAACACAGCCGCAAGCCGCGCCCCAAGCCTCCGCGCCGACAAAGGCAGGTATACCGGCTAAGACCAAGCTGGCCAAGGGAACAAAGGCGTCT
>JBEKCU010000241.1:0-7291 GCA_050014735.1 Candidatus Acidiferrales bacterium
AGAGTCCAATCGTACGTGGGCCAGACGCATCGAACTATTTCGCTGACGCGTGGGAAGTTCGAACTTACATCAACGAGGCGCTGCAGGAAACACTTCCGCGAGATGGCATTGGCCTGGCAATCAACTCGGCTGCGAGCCGTTCGCAGGATCAGCTGCACATCCACGTTTCCTGTATCCGTGCCGAGACCTTGGAGGCGCTGCATGAGAATGAGCGGAGAATCGGGGATCAATGGGCGTTTCTCAACGTTTCATTTTTCGGGCACCGCTACATGGCAATGTGGGTAACGGGCGAGCGCCTTATCCCAAACAACCCATTTAGACTTCTGGCAGAGAGATTGCCAGATGCAACGCGAGATATGGGCAATCGCACCGTCGTGGTTGTCGGGTTGACTCGGAGTGATGGGACTAAGGGATTTGTTATTCTCGAAGACCGAGTCAACAGGGAAACCGGGGATCTGGCATTTGGGGAAGAATTGCTAGATCAAGCCTGCCATATTGCTAGGAAGGGAAACAAGGTCCTCGGCGGTCTGACAGAACGGGAGATCGAATAAGCTCTAAACATCAAGTAGACATGACGAGTCGCAGGCCAATTGCCAAACCTAGCGCCTGATAATGCAGAGCGTTTTCAGTTTGCGCGCCTCCGATCACGATTCCTCTCTGCCTTCGCCTACTGTCGACACGCCGCCGAAGTGACGGCATCCACAGATCAAACCTTTGCCCCGGATGATACGATTGAATGAGTCAGACGAATTGAGTTGATGTGTCAAAGTGAGTCGTGAGTTCCCTGAAACAGATTTTAGTCGATTTTACTTTTTAGATCCGGGCCTCCCTCAGTGGTCACCCAAAACCGGCCAATGAAGGTCAGCTGAAAACCGGCCAACGATAAAGTCCGAGACGTTGACTCCGGCGAGAGGCCTTATAGGCTCCGTCGGCATGAGCAACGTCTTGAGCGAAGAGAAGAAACAACAAGTCATAGCACTGGGACGGCTCGGATGGTCCCTGCGGCGCATCGAGCACGCCACGGGTGTGCGTCGAGAGACGGCCGGTACATATCTGAAAGCGGCCGGGATCGCCGTGCTTGCACCAGGCGGGTGGGGACGGGGAGCACTGGCAAAACCGGCCAATGAAGTGACCACCGGCTCTGGGGAGGTAAAACCGGCCAACGAGGTAACCACCGACTGCGGAGGACCGCCTTCTGGGAACCGGGAACTCCCGTCTGCCAGTCAGGATCAGTCAGCCAGTGCCTGCGAGCCGTATCGCGATGCCATCGAACTGGGGCTGAGCCGTGGGCGCAATGCCATGGCTATCTGGCAGGACCTGGTTTCCGACTACGGCTTCGCCAGCGGCTACCAGACGGTGAAGCGCTTTGTGCGCAAGCTTCGCGGATCCCAGTTGCCGCACGCCGTTGGAATCATCCTCACCGTAGCTGGAGAAGAAGCGCAGGTCGATTACGGCACCGGCCCCATGGTCCGCGACCCGCAGAGCGGCAAGTACCGGCGGACACGATTGTTCGTGATGACGCTGGGTTACAGCCGCAAGTCGGTACGCCTGCTGGTGTTTCATTCCAGTTCGCGCATCTGGGCCGAGCTACACGAGAAAGCGTTCCGCAGTCTCGGTGGAAGTGTGCGCGTGGTGGTGCTCGACAATCTGCGCGAGGGTGTGATCGCTCCTGATATTTACGATCCGACGCTCAACCCCCTGTACCAGGACGTGCTGGCACACTACGGAACCGTGGCGATGATTTCGCTTTGCCTACTTGGCAAGCGGATCGGGTCGAATCTGGAAATGCGCGATGGAGGTCGTATTGCCTTTTCCTCCTTCGAGATGCCAGATCGCTCTGTCCTCATTGCCGGTCCACATGCCGCGTCCCTTCCATCCAGCATTCGGATCGTCGATGCGGAAATCAACATTCCGCGTATAGAAGTCCATGGGGTAGGGAACTCGCAGAGTGACAAACTTCTTCTGGTCCGGGAGATATGCGATCAGCGAATCGTCGCCATCTGAGCAGATAATGGACACATTTTTACCTAGTCCGAGAGAGTCATAGCGGTCCATCCAATTGTGATACCATGCGTCTGCCAAAATCCGGGTTCCTTTGAACTTCGGGCCCGGCACCGAATATAGCGTCCAGCCCTCTGGACATTGCTGGCCCATTGCGTTCGGGCCATTCGAAGGAGCGGTGCACTTACTTCGATCGAAGCTGGCGAGATCATTGCTGCCTGCCAGCGCCGCCCATACCAAGCCATTCGTATCGACGGCAAGGCCCAAGGTCTGAAAAGCTTCGACGCCAGGGCGTTTGGGATTGTCGAATGGCGGCTCGTAGACTTCCGTTTTGCACGTCGCCGGCGGATTATCGCCCGGTACCATGCGGATGATTCTTCCGGGCACCGTGGAACTCAATCCCGCGTACCACAAGCTCTTGTCCACAGGATTGAATGCGAATCCGTAACCATTACCTCCGTCAACCGCGCGATCCAGTTTGGGATCGATCGGCTCGTCCGGCTTCGTGTAAGGGCCGTTCTTGCCGTCACCGTTGTAATCGATAACGGCTGGGCACCAGCCGATGGATTTCTGTGGGTCGTGTGTTGCGTCCCAGACCTTTGTTTTCACCCAACCGAGCCCACCCATCCTGGGGGGCACAGCCCCACTATCAGTGAAATAGAGAGTCTCGTCTTTATCGTCGCCGAACGCCATATGCCCTGCCGACAAACAGAGATCGATCAGTTCGACTTTCCCCGACTTTGGATCATAAACGCCCATACCTCGAGGGACATTTCCCTCCGGTATCGGAAAATACTCGGCATAGGGATTGCCAGATCCTTTTCTGCAATAGGGAGCCATTTCGGGTATGGTCTGCGCATGAAACCAAATGCGGCCCTTGCTATCCATGTGCGGCATAGCTATGAAATTCGGATCATCCCAAACGATGTCGTTTCCCCAGTATGGAGATGGCACGGCCACTGTTTGCGGCGAAAACGTCTTATATAGTTTTATTTCACTTGGGTTGCGCACCGGAATATCTACGAGCTTGGTTTTCGTGTTCTCCCTTGGGTCTATCGCCCAGATCTGGGCGGCCGCAAATTCCAAGGAATAGACCGGACCGTAGGCATTCGCCGTGACATCGCGTTCATTCGAGGCGATCACATCGTGGATGAAGGACTTGTCCGTACCGGTTTCCCACAGAGTCACGACAACGTTCCGCTCCACGCCTTGGGGTCGCGGCGGCGCTGGCGGAACCTCACCAGCAGAAATGCGAGTGGTCCAGTCCGCCAGCATTGCCAAGCCACGGTCGTGACCCATTCGATTGAGTGCTGCAGTCATTCCCGGACCCACCTGACCTGACATCAGTCGTCGCTCCCACGCATCGATGGGTGACTTGAATGTGCCGAGGGCTGGTTCAAGATCGCGTGTCGCCTTGTTACCTGTCTGATGGCAGACATTGCAGCCCCGCTTCAACGCCGTCAGAAATTCGGCCTGTGAATGCGCATCTGGAAAAGCGCTTCTTGGCGGGATATTTAAGATCGAAAACCAGTAATCGGCGGGGTAATACTGAGCGGCAGCCTGAGGAGTGGACGCAACGGCGGCAGTTAGTGCCAATGTCTTGCCCGGCTTGGCTTCCACTGGTTTTGAGTCCACTAGACCGTAGCCTCTTGCCCAAACTTTGTACGTAACGTTCGGAAGCTCTGGCAGGAGATATCGTCCCTGATCATCAGTGACCACGATCTTACGAAACTTAGTCGGCAAGTTCGTGGTTTCCGCAATCACCCAGACTCCAGCTTCGGGACCTTTGGAGCTGGTTACCACGCCGCCAATATTATCGGTGGCTACCGACACGTTGCCCGCCTGAGGCTGCGCAGCCATCGCAGTCCTCCGAGGTTTAGCTTCGATCCGGATCATTGCAGAGGCCATCACGAGGCCACACAGCAGCAGGCCCAGTACCATGGACCGCTTCGTCCAGTTCACTCGTATCATATTCCCCCTCTGAAAAGCGATGACATGTTTCAGGATACTTTGTGGTTACAGATTTGAACTCCGGTGGTTGAATATGGTCTGTCCCCATCGCCGTTTGTAAAATATGTACTTAAGCTCAAATTGAATCAGGCGTTGGTTCACTTACATGCGTGTAATTTGCCCAAACGTACCTGAGGCTTCTATATTCCTCAATTTGGAAAGTGTCAAGGAAATAAAAACAGGACAAAAAAGGTGTGGGAGAGCGCAACGGGCTACCTTACGTCGGGCCCGAAGTCCAAGAAATGCGACCATCGTGAAGAGAGAGTGACCCAATCTAAATCTCTCTGCCGTCGTTTCCCATTTATTTGCAATTAATTGACAGCCTCACGTTTTCGGTGTTGTGCCTGGCTTGTTCGAGGACGGCTTTGGCCAATTCTGCGATGCGTGTGATCAATTCTTAAGACGGTCAGCTAGCCTTTTTTCACTTTCCCGATCAAAGCACGATGCTCGGTAATTTCATGATATAGCTCAAGTGCGTAGTCCCTGCCTGAGATTTCTTGCCACCCATCAATTTGATTTCATTTACCGAATGCTCGAAATACCTGGCTAAAAACTCCCACTTCTGAATATCAACTTCGAGAGCTCCGATTAGTTCCTTTTCATATTGTGTGACAGTTTCCCCTCGTTAAAATAACTGACCATAATTTTGGTAGTGGTACAGTCCGAATTTATGGGAGCGTGGCTCTTCGCAATAGCCACTCGACACGCACGGGGTTAGTGTAATTGATTTCCAGCAAAGCTGCAGCGCGAGTAGTCGGAGAATCCCTAGCACGGGCTGAGAATGGTCCAATCAGGTTGGGCCTGGCAACAATGGCTGAAAAATGGCTCGGCGGAATTGGCTGGACAGTGCCAGGGCAGGAAATTCTGAGAAGAAGCCACATAATGGGATGATCCGCCGCAGGAAATCTGTAGCGGTGTAGACTGCGGAGAGAGAGGATCGACACGCTACCGCGCACGAAACTGGACAATAAGGGCACCAGCCGAAAGTACCTGCCTTCGTCATACGCCAAGTCTGGGCGTACGACACGATTGGTACAATCCAGTGTGACATATCTGTTTGGTCAGAGCCTAAAAAAGCGAGCGGCGTAGGCGGACAAAAGCTAGTCCAGCCTACGCCGCTCGTTCCCGCCTTTATGGCGACCTTAAATGCTACTTTCTCAGTTTCTAAAACTGATACTTCAGCGCGAATTGGATCAGCCGTGGATTCACCGACGTGCTGCTAATCTGCCCGAAGTTTGCCTTGGAGACATCCACTACAGCGGGATTGCTGAATTGCGGGTGATTGAATACGTTGAAGAGCTCCGTTCGAAACACTAGAGTCCCATCCTCGCGTATGCCACCCACTGTGGTAACTTTCTGGATATTCATATCGAAGTTAAACTGGCCCGGACCGAGAATAGTGCCAAATCCGCCATTGCCGTAGCCGGTTGCTTTTCCGTCGCTTCCGAGCACAGGCATAGTAGTGTTAAATGCCGCCCTGTTGAACCACCCTCCCCCGGGGCAGGTAGTGATTGTGTTCGCACATCCGAGCCGAGCCTGGTCATTTCCGGGATTACCGATATTGCTCGCGCCCATTCCCGCGGCGTATTCGGCCGTGGAGGTTGACGAACTCCCGAAGACAGTCCCTCCTAGCGTGTCGGTGGGCGTTAGAGGCGTGCCGTCCTGAACCACTGTCACACCGGCAACGCTCCATCCATTAGCTACCTTGCCAACCAAACCGTCATGTTTGCCAAAAGGCAGCTCATAACTGTAGTTAATGGCCAACCGCTGCGGATGGTACTGCGTTGCCGGTCCAAAATTTCCGGGACCAGGGGTGTTGTAGGCCACGTAGGCTGTGTCAGTGAGATCGCGGCTCCAGCTATAGGCCGCTTGCATTTGGAAACCGTGTGAAAACTGGTGGTTCACCGTGGCCTGCAAGCTGTTGTACCTGGTATCGGTGCAGCTGCAGCCGCCGGTCAAGCCAGTCGGCGCGAAGCCCAAGTACGGCACACGGACCAATGCGTTCGCTGCCGTGTTGGTGGTAATGCCGTAATAGGGATTGCTGGGACTGGTGAGTTGAGGCGTATTGTAGGCGAACGTAGCGATGCCCGGTTGATGTTCGCTACGGGATCCAACGTAAGCCACTTCCAGTGTCCAGTGAGACGCAAACTCATATTGGGTATCCAAATTCCATTCGAAGGTGAGCGGCGTGGTGAAATTAGGATCGAGGAAGAGCACAGCCAAGTTGGAGCTTGTTCCCGACTGTGTCGCCGGATTGATGCTCACCCAGCGGGGCGTCCACGACGGAGCCACATTGGGATAAGGTTGTGCGAAGGAAGCGCCGACGTTCGACGTGCCCGTTGCGCCCAAAGTGACCGTGTACGGAACCGACTGCACGATCGCCGTTGCGTAGTTCAATTGACCGATGCGGTCGTAGAAGAACCCAGCTCCACTGCGCACCACAAACTTGTCGGTTGAGAAGGGCCTCCAGGCAACGCCAAGACGCGGGGCAAAGTTGTCTTTAGGAGTCGGGTGATTCAGAACGGTATTCTGAGTGTTCTGGAAAACACCGGTGTTGGCCGGAGCTGCGTTAAGGGCAGGGTTATAGTTGGCGGGCACGACAAATCCAGCCAGCGTGCCGGTAGCTGGCGTGGAGCCAGGCAAGGGTACTGTATTGATCTGGCTGGGCCAAACGTCGACCTCTTGCCCGTCGGTTGACCACACCAGACTGTCATACTCCCATCGCAGCCCCAGGCTCAGCGTCAGATTATTGGTGACCTTGTAGTCGTCCTGCACAAAAGCATCCCCAGCTGGGTTTCGGTAATGGTGATTCGGGCCGCCTGGCAATGTGGCTCCAGGAGTGGACCCACCGCTGTAAATATTGCTATAGGCCGAACCGTTCGTCAGCCCACCAGCAGTGCTGGTCGTGCAAGCCGTCGATCCGACGGGGGCGGAGTTACCGCAACCCGGGAGACCGATTAGAAAATCCTGAAAGGTTTCGAAGGTCAGTTGGCCTATATTTACGCCCTCCAAGTTCCAGAACACCAGGTCGTGCTCAATTTCACCGCCGAAGCGAATCGTATGCTTGCCGTGAGACCATGAGAGCTGATCAGCCGCTTCCCATGAGTCGACTTTCTTGTTGCCAGATAAGGAGAGGGCAGCGCCGAATTCCATCTTTCCGGCGATCGTGATCTGCATGAGAGGGTTATCGCCGGGCGTGTAAATATACCCGGGATACAAGGCCTGGATTCCCACCTGAGAATTTGTGAAGGGACCGGTATTGACCAGTAGTGCGTTGGCT
>JBEKCU010000242.1:0-7260 GCA_050014735.1 Candidatus Acidiferrales bacterium
TCGCAGTGAAATGGTGCGGCAATCAACGGAATCGAATCTTATCTCTATTCGTTTTCGCAGTGCTGGCGATCCCGAATCCAAAGTTGCACGCTCAAAATTCAACCGTCCAATATCCCCAAGCTGACATTGAGTACGGCTCGCAGATCTATGCCGCCCAGTGCTCGACATGCCACGGTGAGAATGGCGACGGGGTTCCGGGCATAAACCTGCGTGCCGGACAATTCAAAAGAGTTTTTTCCGACCAGGATCTGCGCAACACGATCACAACCGGTGTTTCAGGAACGGGCATGCCCGCGTTCAATCTCGATGCGGCGGAATTGGCCGGAATCGTCGCCTATGTGCGCAATATGAGCTCTTTCGACGCCCGTTCCGTGACATCTGGCGATGAAGATCGAGGCCGGGCGCTGTTTGAGGGGAGCGCTAACTGTTCGACTTGCCACCGCGTGAACGGCAAAGGTCCCCGTGTCGCCCCGGACCTCAGCAACATCGGCGCGATCCGCACCGCGGATCTTCTCCAGCGGACTCTTCTCGATCCGACCGGATCGATGCTGCCTGCAAACCGTTCCGTTCGCGCGGTGACCAAAGAAGGAAAAGTCATTACGGGCCGCCGCCTAAATGAAGACACGTACACGGTCCAATTGATCGACGAACAGGAGCGCCTGGTGTCGCTAATGAAAGCCGACCTCCGCGAGTACGTTGTAATCAAAACTTCGACCATGCCTTCCTATAAGGACAAACTCAGTCCCAAAGAAATGGCCGACATCATGGCTTACCTTTTTTCTTTGAAAGGCTCCAAATGAACTCCAGACGGCGCGCACTTCTCGTGCTCCTGATTACTGTTTGCGTTCAGTGGTCTCTTCACGCCCAGGTTCCCAGCGATCGATTACTCCACTCCGCCAGCGAGCCTCAGAACTGGCTCACATATTCCGGCAGTTACTCGAGCACGCGCTACAGTTCGCTCCAACAGATAGACCTGCAGAACGCCAGAAATCTGGAACTGAAATGGGTCTTCCAAGCTCAATCGCTGGAAAAATTTGAAGCCACTCCCCTGGTCGTGGATGGCATCATGTACCTCTCGCAGGCGCCCAACGACGTCGTGGCGCTCGATGCCAAGACTGGCCGCGTATTCTGGATTTATCACTACAGTCCCGGACCCATTGTTTCGACATGCTGCGGAGTCGTAAATCGAGGCGTTGCGATTCTTGACGACACGCTCTTCATGGCTACTGTCGACGCTCATCTCGTCGCGATCGATGCCAGAAACGGTCATCTTCTGTGGGACGCGAAGGTGGCGGAAGCCTCCAAGGGCTATGCGATGACGCTTGCGCCACTGGTGATTAAGGACAAGGTTCTCGTCGGGGTTGCTGGCGGCGAATACGGTATCCGCGGATTTATATCCGCCTACGAAGCAAAATCAGGCAAGGAAGCCTGGCGGTTCTACACAATTCCTGGGCCTGGCGAGCCCGGCCATGAAACCTGGAGCGGAGATTCCTGGATGCACGGAGGCGCCTCCGTGTGGCTCACCGGTTCCTACGATCCTGAACTGAACCTTACCTACTGGGGAGTTGGAAATCCGGGCCCCGACTTAAATCACGACATACGGAAGGGCGACGACCTCTATTCCAGTTCTGTCGTCGCGCTCGATCCTGAGACAGGCAAAGTAAAGTGGCACTTTCAATTTTCACCGAATGACCCATACGATTTCGACGCGGTGCAGATCCCCGTTCTCATCGACACAAATTGGAGTGGCAGCCCACGGAAGCTGATGCTCTGGGCCAACCGAAATGGTTTCTATTATGTTCTCGATCGCGGCACGGGGAAATTTGTAACGGGGAAGCCATTTGTGAAAGTGAATTGGGCCAGCGGCCTGGATCCGGAAACCGGACGTCCAATTCTGACGCCGCAGCCTCCCGGCGCCGTAACGTATCCCGGTGTTCAGGGCGGAACGAACTGGTATTCCCCATCGTACAGCCCACGTACCGGATTCTTCTATATTTCCACCTGGGAAGATTACGGAGCGATCTTCCAATCCGCCCCAGTCGAGTACAAAGAAGGCCAGCGTTACATGGGAGGCATCATTACTCAGCCGATTCCTGGGAATCAAGGACCTGGGACGACGCGCCGCGGGCCCATCAACACGTATACGGAGGCGGCGGCGCATGGTGCGGTCATCGCGCTCGATCCTCACACCGGTGAGAAAAAGTGGTCGTTCAATATGGTCGATGTCGGCGTCAGCGGGATTCTAACTACAGCTTCGGACTTGCTTTTTGTGGGAGGCCGGGAAGGGTACTTTCAGGCATTGAATGCGAATTCAGGCGCGCTGTTGTGGAAAGCAAATCTTGGAGGTGAAATCGTGGCCGGGCCCATGACCTACATGGTGAACGGGAAACAGTACGTTGGCGTCGCCTCCGGAAATGCCCTATTCGTGTTCGGCTTGCGTGAATAGAGCGAGTAGATCAGGCTTCACAGGCTGCGGAAAAACCCGTCTCGCGCGTCATTCTGAGCGAAGCGAAGAATCTCTCTTTTCCTGGATTTAAGTCGAAGAGAGATTCTTCGCTTCGCTCAGAATGACAACGGGGACTTTTTCCGCAAACTGTTCAGCCTGTGAGGATTTGACTTCGGTCCGTTCGACGAAAGTCAAAATCTCACAGGCTGAAGCCAGTTCTACCTACGCGCCCGGCCTAAACGTATCGAACGAAAATTGAATGAAGCGCCCGAAGGTAATCACGGCGAACCACAGGAACAAGGAACTCGCCGCGAGAATCTTGGCGGGCATCGCCGCGTCTTCTCCGGGACCGATATTTTCAATGCCTTCAAAAACATCCGTCAAGTAGAACAGCGCCGCATTCAATCCAAGCAGCATGAGGCACAAAATTTTCAACCAAAAATCTTCTTTGTAAACGTAACTCTCAGGTTGTCCGATAAATGCCAGCATGCCCGTTAAGATATTGATGCCCAATCCAGCCATTCCCCAAGGCAGGAACTCGTGTACGGGCCGGATTGGCGCCTGCTTCATGAAGCCCATAATGCGCAGATCGAGGAAGCCAACCGTTCCGACGATCAAAATGAGCCCCATGTAATGCAGGATCATCATGAACGTCCACCACCACTTGCTGAACACCATGTCGCTCATAAACTTCTGGGGATTTGGCTCTACCGCGTGGAACATGGCGCCAATCGGTCCTTCGATCACAAGTGTCTTGGCGCTGGCATCTCGCAACTCGTCGTGACGAATGTCGCCGCCTGTATTTCCTGTCCTCGACATGAGCGCAACCGTGAGAACCGAAAGGATCAGCACTGCCGTCACATTCCAGTTCGGAATCCGCGACGTGCGCTGCGTCTGCCACAGTCCGACCAAAGCAAAGGCGCCGGTGATCTCCATGAACCAGAATGAGAGCATCGCCGCGCCTTGATGTCTTGCAATCAAGGGGTCCGCAAGGAGCCCAGGACCCTTTAGCAAGATCCATGCGTTATAGCCCGAGATGAACGTGGGAATCGCAATCAGTGCGATGGCCGCGAAGATGATGTAGCTGGCCCGCCGCAAGTCCTGGTTTTTTCCGATAAAGGAAAGAAGGAACAAAGCAAGCCCCACCATCGTGCCGATAATCGGAAAATGATTCAGCAACAAATGCAAATGCGCGAAATTCGCCATCGGTAGCTCCTATTGCCCGGCTTATGAAGACCCATTACCTTCCGTTCTTATCCCCTATCGAGGATACCGGCCGTTGAAACCTATATCGTCCTAGGGATTTATCCCCCTGCGATATGGCCATACGTATCGTACGTTGCGGTTTCCGAGAGCAATCTGCCGGCCGTCACGGCTAGAAACCAAAATAGAAGCGACCACTTTGCCAACGCCTGTCCTTTTGCGATCATCGCGACTTCGCTCATGCTCTCGTCGCTGAACACTCGATCGCTTAGCTTTTTCATCGTAATGACGCCGAGGACGACAAATATCAACTTGACGTAGAAATCGAGGTTCGTGATTTCCTTCGTCGGATAAGCGGTCAACAGCGCTATCCCGGTCAGCACATTGACAATCAGGCCCGCCCACATCAGCGTAAAAAGACGCTTGAGCGGCTTGAGTGGAAGTCCCTTCGCAAATCCGAGAAGTCGCAAATCGACGATCAGGTTTCCTCCGACCACCAGGGACATTCCGATGCCATGAAGCGTCAGCCAAAAATAAAAGCCAAATATCGAGTCCGACTCGCGGATCCAAGTGCTGATGCCGGTTTGCTCGATGGTTTGCAAAATCACGGGTACGGCCAAGTTGATCTCCTTGATCGGCGATGGAAGCCTGAAGTTCGTGTTCCGGCCTCAATCTGGACGAAAAGACTTTCACGAGGCAAACACAATTAGGACTGCGCCACCCTTTGAATCTAATCTGTTATCACGGCTTTACGCGTTGCGTCAAGCAAGCGCCGAAGAAAAACTGCCCGCGGTAAATAAACGCTTTCGTAAATTTTGGGGTCCTCCAGACGGGAAAACTACGGCTGGTCCTCGGTGTCCGGCAGCACCACCAGCAGCAGCACAATTCCCACGACGGTGAACATCCGAAATGCCGCGTCCTGGCCGTTCCATATTTTCGACTGCCAGAACAAGAACCACTCGCCTCCCACCGACATGAAAGCGACAAGCCACTTGAGCAAGCTCAGCGCCAGCGCCGCGATCGAAAACCGTTTGGACAGATTAAATGCCAATGCGGTTCCGCCTATGGCTTGAGCCATACGGAAACCGCCCCACCAGCTTAAGCTCATAACGATTATTTCCCACGCGATGATGAGCCAATAAAACGCCGTGGTCCAGAAGGGAGCTTTAAGTGCCCGCCACATTCCGTGATTGCCGGGAAACGTCGTGTCCATCGTCAGCGTATGCTGCACAAAATAGTAATTCGAGTTGTAATCCGTGAGGTTGTTGAAGACTACCAGGGAATAAAAGAACGCCACGCCAAGAACGAGAAGTATTTTTATTGTTCGCAGTGTCATGGTTTTTTCGGTTCAGAAAATGCCTTGAAGTACTCTGTCAGAGCGGCAAGAGTCGCGTCGTCGTACTGAGGATTGGCCGGCATCTGTGCGCTCGGGTTCTTCGCGGCAGGATTGCGAATGTAGCCGGAAAAGTACGCCGGCGATTTCTCGGCGAGAGCCGAGAGAAATTCCCAGGAACGGCCCGATTTCTGTCCGCCTTCGCTTCCCGAGTTATGGCAGCGAAAGCAATTCTGCTGAGCGATACGGAAACCGTCCTGCACCTCGCGATCCCGTGCGTGCGGGCCGCGTGGAGCGATCGCGCCAAGAACAACTTTCTCCCGGCGAAATTCGAGCCGCACCACGCCCCACGGAATCTGCGCTTCGTCCACATGCGAAAGCACTTTGAAGCTGGGCGAGAAATGTTGGTGCGAAATCATGTAGGGCCCCATATCGAAGGAATGATCGTGAGCGTCCTTTGGCCAGCCAATCGGCGGCTGTCCATTAGCGCTGAGGACCAACACCGGATGATGCGCAGTTAGGTACGAATGCGGGTAGTTGGCGCGATAGCCGTCATCGCAAATCGCGACGACCATGTCCGCGGAGGAATCCGCACCGACAAGCCGCGCCAGATCTTCCAACCTGACTCCATCGATCTTGGTTGGGCCCGTGAAGTTCGAATCGTCTTTTACGGTAAAGCTCACCTGGGGCATCGCGAGGAGTTCATCGCGCGTGAGGTAGCGCGTTGATTCGGCGGGCAAGCCGGCAAGTTCACCCCCCACCTCAAGGTCCGACGAAAGCTGCCTTTTTTCATGGAATGCAGGGGAAGACTGCCCGCTTGCAATGGAGAGGAAGAACAGCGGGAGAGCGAAAGCAGTGGCCCAGACGCGTCGCATATCACATCCTAGCGCACGGTTTCGTTTCCGCAAGTAGAAATCGTGACGATTAGTTGCAGATAACTGTGTGAGCCGAGTTCGATGTGCGCGCTGTCACATGGATATGTGATCTAAATCACAGCCATTTGTTCGCGTTTACTTCATACGATTCTTGGCAAAATGTTTCACGAGTCAGATCCCGGAGGTGAGTAATGCGAAGTGACAAGCGCCGGCCGCTCGAAGCTCCCTCAAACTTGGCATCGCTAATCAGGGGGCTCTACGGGAGAGTGGCTCGCCAGCTCGATCTCGATCCCTCCTTTGTCAGCCGCGTCGCTCGCGGCGAACGCCAATCGAAGTTGGTTGATACTACCCTGCACCGAGAACTGAAAAGGATTTTGGATCAAGTCAGCAAGAAGCAGTTTGGCAGCGGCCGCAGGACCCCCGTGAAACGGGGAGCTCCAAAAAATGAATAGGAGTGGCATCGAGACCGGAGCTGGCGGGTCCCCCCGGCCGGTGCATTTAAGTAGTGTCAGTTACGCGGTAGTGTCCTAATTTAGAGGCATGCGTTGGAAAAAATGTGAGGCTGCGATTTCGGCGTTTAACCCTGGGAACGTCAATCTCCCGATAGGTGTTTTGTGCTTCCGTACCGTCGCCAATCGAGAGATTGGCATTCCCAGGGTTCGCCAGCCGACACCCGAACTCAAATTTAAATTAGGACAATATCCATTTACCCGTGCGGAAAGTTAGCCGCGAATCGTGTGTGATAAACTGGCCCGGTCGCTCTGCGACGGAGGCCGCTGGCGCAAATGTCCACGCACATCGAGTCAAGGCTCAAAGATCTTGGCATCGTGCTGCCCGCACTGCCTAAGCCCGGTGGTAACTATCTTGCGGCGCGGACCATCGGACAGATCGTTTACCTTGCGGGCGTAATCTCAATTCACAATGGAAATGTAATCACGGGGACCGCCGGCGCGGACCGCACGATTGAGGAAGGCTATGCCGCGGCGCGCTCTTGCGCGCTGGCTCAATTGGCGGTGCTTTCGAGCCATCTTGGCTCGCTCGATAGAGTAAAGAGCATCGTGACCGTGAACGGTTACGTGAAAGCCGTCGCGGGCTTCCCGGACTCACCAAAGGTGATCAACGGCGCTTCCGACCTGTTCATCGAGGTTTTTGGAGACGCAGGGCGCCATGTGCGCACAGCGATCGGCGTCCCGGCCTTGCCTCGCAACGCATTGGTCGAACTTCAAATGACTGTTGAAGTTCAGGTAAGCTAATGGCCGAACACTCCCTGCGAGCCGTGCCCACCCATTCACGATGGAACCGCGCGCTCGCGCCGCGCCTTCACATTGCCTCGGGAGACACGGTTCGCATGGAATGCGTCGACGCAAGCGGCGCGCAGGTTCACCCCTCGATGACCCTATCGG
>JBEKCU010000243.1:0-7247 GCA_050014735.1 Candidatus Acidiferrales bacterium
GAACATGAATCCGGAGACGGGCGAGACGCTTTGCATCGCCTGCAATCTTTGTTCGCTGGCTTGCCCTGAAAATTTGATTGTGGTCGGCTGGCACCGGGACGACGCAACGCGGCGCAAGGTTTTGACGACATTTACCTACGATACCTCCCGCTGCATGTTCTGCGGACTTTGCGAGGATGCCTGCCCAACCGATTGCCTCGAGCTGACTCAGGACTTCGAGATGGCCTCGTATTCCCGCGAAGGGGCAATTTGGGATCGGCATCGACTCGAGGAAGGCCCCACACCAGCTCGCTATACGCGCTGATATCGGCTGGCCCAATGTCCAGCCAAGAGCGATGCGCCCGTGGCGATCCCGTGATATATCTTTTTCGGGCAGAATGAACTCTTCTGCAATTCACCTCCGTGGCATAAGATTCTTCAATGGAACTTCGTAAAGATCCAATCACGCGCAGCTGGGTAGTCGTGGGACACAGAGAAGACACCTGTGCGACTACGGGGGGCTGTCCGTTTTGTCCGGCTAAAATAGATTCCCGGCCCGCTTTGCTGCGCCTTCCAACGCAGGGTCCCACGCAAGTCACAGTCTTGCCGCATCCCGACCCGCTGTATCGCGTCGAGGGCGACCCCGAACGCCGCGCCGATGGGATTTACGACACGATGCAACCCGTCGGCGCCGATGAAATCGTCATCGAGACTCCTGAGCATAACCGGAAACTAGAGGATTTGAACGATTCGCAAATCCTCATGGTGATGGAGGCCTGGAGGCAACGAGTAGAGGATTTGAAGCGCGACCGGCGGTTTAAGTATGTTTCGGTTTACAAGAATTTCGGGGCGCTGGCGGGCCAGGAAGGTTCGCACGCGCACTCACAGATCACCGCGACCACGTTTGTGCCTCGAAGAATACTCTATGAATTGCGCGCGGCGCGGGAATGGTATAAGGAAAAAGAACGCTGCGTTTTCTGCGACATCGTAAAACAGGAAGAGCGCCAAGGTAAACGCGTTGTGGATACCCAGGGAGATTATGTGGCTCTATGCCCTTATGCCTCTCGTGTTCCGTTTGAGGTTTGGCTGCTGGATCGTAAACACAATCACCTTTTTGAACGGCAGCGTTTGGACTCGAATCGGCGCCACATGGCCGTGTTGTTGCGTCGCGTGCTGAGACGCGTGCGCCAGGTAGCGCCCGCGTATCATCTGGTGGTTCATTCCTCTCCCAACATAATTCATCCCAAGGCGGAAACCTGGTCCAGCTACTGGAAAACCATAGCGGACGATTACCATTGGCATATCGAAATCCTGCCAATCGTTGAGACACGAAGCAAGTCGTACAGCATTAAAGAAGTGTATTACAACGCGATAATGCCGGAAGAAGCCGCTGCACGGCTGCGCAAGCTGGACACGAACTCGTGAGAAGGGGTGAGCATGGCGGCATTTTCTTCCGTCTGCTCGTCTTGCTTGTATTCATTGCTTTTCTTGCTTTTCTTTATGTTCTAAGGCGTCCGTTAATGGGCTTTGCGGGGGAGTTCTGGATTGTGAACGATCCCGCTGTACAGTCGGACGTCATCGTCGTGTTAGGGGACGATAATTACGCGGGAGACCGGGCGTTCCACGCGGCGGAACTCTACCGAAGCGGGATGGCTCCGGTGGTCGTGGCGAGCGGACGAATGTTGCGTCAGAACGCTGGGATAGCCGATTTATTGGAGCATGACTTGCAATCGTTTGGCGTGCCGGCTTCGTCCATCGTGAAGTTTCCTCACCGGGCCGCAAACACTCGCGAAGAGGCGGAGGCGCTTTCCGGGCTGATTTCAAGCCGGGGCTGGAAACGCGTCCTACTGGTTACGTCGAACTATCACACGCGCCGAGCGCTTTTTATTTTTGACCGCATAATGCCGGCTGGCGTTAGCGTTCGCGTCAGCGGGGCACGCGATTCCGAGTTCGATCCCGCGCACTGGTGGACCACGCGCCAGGGACAAAGTTTATTCGCTCACGAATTGCTTGGGTACGTCGTGGCGCGATGGGAGTTGAGGCGCAAGCCCGATTCGTCATCCGGCGCCATTGTCCCGATGTTACGTGCGGCCCTTTCCGCCGTATGATATTCATAAGGTATATTACTATATAATTATATAGTATCTGTTTGGAAACACATCCCGTTTACAGGCCTCGTTCTCCGTATTTCTGTATTATAGTCACGATTCTACCGTCCTCTCCGGGCTGTTTTTGATCGTCCAGCCTGCGGCCACGGAGTTTCGGTTTGGGGGAATATCCATGTGGCGTAAACCAGAAGATTCTAATAAATCCGCATCGCCTGTCGCTGAAGTTCCACCGCCGGCAGTTCGAGTGGAACCTCCGGTTCGTAGCGTCGCCGGACTGACCGCGGAAGTCGTTCAGCCTTCCGGTGGGATGGTTACTTCTACTCTGCTCATTAAGGGTGAGATACGAGGCCGCGAAGATTTATACATCGATGGGGAAGTGCAGGGCTCCATCCACCTCACGGACGGACGTGTCACCATCGGACCCCACGGCAAGATCTCGGCGGATGTGGATGCGCGCGAAATCGTGGTGCGAGGAAAAGTGAAGGGCGCAGTGCGTGGCCGCGAGCGCGTCGAGATCGGACGGACCGGCGAAGTTCGAGGCGATATTTCAACAATCCGGATCGCCATCGAAGAGGGTGCGCAAATCCACAGTAAAGTGGAAATCTCCCGAGCCGATGAATCGAGAAACGCCCGCCAACCCGCGAAGGCCAGCGCAGCCGTGCCGGTAGCGCCGCAGGCTGTGGCGATGAAGGCCGGAGGGGAAGTAGCAAACTAAGATGAGTCTGTTCAATAAATCACGGACAAGTACCGGCCCTGAAATGCCACCGCGTGGCCCGGTTCCCCGAACCTCGCATTCCGTCTCGGCGATGGCAGTGGCGAAGGTGAGTGCGATGCCAACTGCGCCAGGCGCTGCCCCTCATGCCAGCCGCCTGTCGAACGGCCTAAAGGAATTTCTGTGGCAGCTCGATGGGATCGGTCACGGCCACTTGCTCGACCTTGGTCCCGCGCGGCAAACAACGATTCAATTTTTCATTGAGCGCGGATACAAGGTGTATACCGATGATTTGCTGACGACCTTGAAGATCTACTTGGATGTCCAAGAGAAACGGAAGTCGGAATCCGCGCCGGATACCAGCCGATACGACATAAGTCCGGTAGCACGCGCTGAAAAATTTCTGGCCAGCACCTTGCAATATCCCCCGGCTACATTCGATGCCGTACTGATGTGGGATATTTTGGATTATCTCGACAACGACCTGATGACACAACTTGCCGCCAGGATCACCTCACTCGTGCGCGATGGTGGCGTGGTCTTCGCGATTTTCCATGCTCGCAAACCGGAAACGTTTCATCGTTATCGCGTGTTGGATGCAGAGAATCTCGAACTCATTCCCACTCCCTGCCCGTTTGTGCCGCAACGCGTGCTTCAAAATCGAGAGATTTCGAACTTATTCTCGCGATATCGCTCATCGAAGACTTTCGTGGGGCGCGACCAGATCCGCGAAGGCCTCTTCGTAAAGTAAGACCCACCCAGGTGCGTCAGCGGAGGTTGGCAAACATCGAATCGCCGGGAAGATTCCGGCGTTGCCCATGTACCGTAGCGAATGATCCTGAAAGTGCTCTTGCCAAATAGAAAGCATGGGAGTAGAAGGGAATTGTAGTTCGAAAAGCCAGGGAGATGAGGATGACTCCACCGGGCTTAGAACGCTGAGAGCTTACATCACACCGCGCACGCGGTGTGTACCGCTCGAGGCGCCAATTCAGCGCGCCACGACGGCGAAAATAAAAGCACTAGAATGGGGAACCGCCAGGTTCCCCGTTTTAGTTTTTCGGGTGTTCGAATTCACGCGCAGCAAGTTTATTTGCGATGCCGTCGGTGGCGACGGTGCCGCTTGTGCTGACCGGTTGTCGGCGCGGCGGGAGCAGCGGCAGGGGCAGCAACCGCCGGAATTGACGGGACGCGAGCGCTTGCCGCGATGCTGATTCCGGACAAACTGAACAGGGACGCCATCGCCAGAATAAAAACCGCACGGCAAATTTTCGTCATGGAATTCCTCCAAGTTGACCTGATGGCCGATCAGAATCTAGCACAATTTCAAGCTATACGATCAAGCAACAAGTTGCGTGCGGCTTGAAGATAAACACTTTGGCAGCCCTCAGGAAAAAATGGGCGGCACATTGAGCGTGCCGCCCTCGCTCATTCCCCCGGTAGGGAACGTGTACAAAAGGGTGAGAATGCAATGGCATCGGGAGGCGCCTGAATTTAGGCACGATCTCGGTGTGAGCCACTCGTCTAACTGCCGAAATGGCTGGTCCACAACCACCTGATAATGTCTCGCTGATAGATGATTACATTCGACTGCCAGACGATAGCCCAAAGCATCAGGGCCATCGTGACAGCAGCTACGGCAAGCCCCATGCCCAGGTTGGATTCACTGGCCGGGATGCTGAGTCGACGAAAGGCACGAATCATGAATTCCCTCCTACAGGGCACATCTAAACCAAACTGCGCGCGTACGCCTCAAGAAGCGAGCTGTCGGTTGTTTGCCGATCAGCCGCGCGACACAAACTTATGGGCAAGGTCAGGTCCAAAAACAGCTGAAAAACACGACGCTCTGTAAGTCCATGGTAGACCGTGAATTAATTCGTCATGATCGATTCGGGTGGCTGAAAAAGAAGAGAGTTTCTGGCGCAAACTTGCCCGTTAATGACGATAGTGTGAAAACGCGCGGAGTCCTAGAACTTCTAGAACTAGCTGATAATGTTCAGGATAGCTGAGTTCCAGCCTGCTGGCCCCGGCGCTTCTCCTTGAGCAATATTTCGGACGTTGACAGCTTGACTGGCTGTTGAGGACCCGGGACCGGCCTTGGCCCCGGGCAGCAGAATTGCGTGATCCACGGCTCGGAGCCAGGTGAAGTCTCCGGCGTTCCCGCCAATTCCAATCGCGCGCAGCTTGATGCGGGTAGCTTCGCGGAACAATTGAGTGACCGAACGAACGGCGCGCGCGGGATCGCACCCAGCGGAAAAATGCCAGAACATCCCGCTCTGGCGGGCTTTGAAGCCACGCTGGTTTGCGGTTTCCACAAAGCGAGCGATCGCTTTCTCGTCGGCAGAAGTAAAAAAGAAGGGTTCATCGTACTCCCGGCTGCGCGCGAGTTCGGCCTCGCGAGTCCGCATTCCGGTATTGTCGGCGATTTCCCGTGGGCTCATGTGATGGAATCCGGCGACACCGACGCCACTTTCCTCCGCAATTTCATCCAGGGCGTCGCAAACTTCCTTGTACGGCTGTCCTTGCGAGATGCAGAGGTAACGTCCGTTGCGCACCGCGCCAGGGATTTTGACGTTGAAGTAGCCGTCCGGAAAAAATATCCCGCCGCCGGACTCCGTGATGAATGGATGGTTGTGCTGCAGTTTCCGGCGCAGCGGCTCGATCTCCGCACGCGTCCGATCCGTGACGAGGATCAGGGCGATATGGCGCCGCTCAAGCTCGGACAGGGCTTCTTCTGCCTTGGCAAAAGAATCCGAACGAGCATCGACGAGTGCACCTTCCAGTGCCGTAAAAATCAGTTGACGAGGGGCAAGCAAGACAGGAAAGAGTGTAACGCGGCTTGAACGAAATTCGATACGGGCGATTTAAACTTCTACCGGCTACTGCTCCGTGAACGCTTAACACACGCCAGAGGCGGACAAGTCACCCCCGTGACCTGTCCGCCATCATGTCCAATCCGGGCACGAACCCCCGCCCGGATTGGATTGTCCGGCCCTGCTAATCGCTCGATGCGGTCTGAGCGCCAGCAGACTTGGGGACGCTGATGTAGCCGGTCACTTTGTTCTTATCCACTGAATTCACGACCAATTCCAGCGGCCGGCGATCGTTGCCTTGGTGGAAGAAGATCGGCTCGTTGACGGGCAGATTCTTCTTCTCGATGCGGGCATCGTCCACGATTAGAGATACGCTATAGCGTTTCTTGTTCGGATTGGTGCCGCGCAGTTCCACCATGAAGCTTCCAACCTTCTGGGGCTTGTTCTTTGCATCGATGGTGAATTCGACGTAATCGCGCTCGCCGAGGCGTCGGAGTTGTTCGACATCTTCATGGTTGCGCGCGATTAATGTTCCCAGCTCACTTCGCGCCATTTTTAGGTCGTTCTGTGTGCCAGAGAGGTCTGAACGCACGCCGTCCACTTTGCCGTCCACGTTCTTTACGTCATCGGTGCTGGCCTTGGTGGAGAGGGCGGACGTCACAGTCGTAACGTTGCCGTTTACCTCGTCGATCTTTTGCTGGTCTTCGGTTCGAATGGCCTCGGCTTCCTCACGAGCTTTCTTCAGATCGCCCTGAGTTAATCGAAGTCGCTTCGTGACGACGCTCAGGTCACTTTGCAGCCCCGCGTTCGTGGTATCGGCCTGCGCCTGATGCTGCTGCATCTGAGCAAATTGGCTCGTGTAATCTTGTTGGATTGCTTTTACTTTGGCATCCAACGATTGTTGAACTTGTTGTGTTTGGGTCGAGGCATTGTGTGCAACGACCAGCCCTACCAGGGCTACAACTCCAAACACACTGAGCGCAGCGATGACCCAGCTGGGTACGCCGCGATTGCTGCTTGATGTACGATCGATTTCTTCAGTCATTAGTATCCCCCTTAGAATTGCCGACGCTTGTAAACGGATGTGCACGCGATGCGCCAATCGATCGGATTCCGATGGTGGCTATATATGATTTAAATTCAATGAGATGTGCGGAATCTGATTTATCGCCGGACGGATGTCCCGTGCAAACTTTACGTTCTTCGGGTGTTTTCTGGATGTTCGGAAAGTTTGCCCCGGTGAATGCCGGCAGTTGTCGTACCTCGTTGTGCGGGCAGGCTGAAGTGTTTGGTGACGCCCAGAAACTGGAGTGCGCTAAGAAAAAAGTTAATCCGCAAAATGAATACTGCGCGGCCACCTAACCGCGTGTTTAGTCGGGCCGCCCGCCGGGAATGGGCTTTATGCTTATCATTCACTAATAGAGTTGTTGAGTTCTGCCTCGTCTGTGGTATCGTCCATTTATAGTGCCTCTAGTTGCAGGCTGGGAGGTTACAATGCGCGCATTTCGATTTTTCCTTCCGCTACTTTTTCTTTTAGGAGTCTCGACGTTTGGCCGCGCGCAGGCTCAGTCTCCCGACGATATTCGCCTGTCGATCACTAAGAACGTCATGGATGAAATTTCTCAGGATCAACTCGCG
>JBEKCU010000244.1:0-7214 GCA_050014735.1 Candidatus Acidiferrales bacterium
CTGGCCTGGGGCGAGCCCTGGTACATTTTGGTTTATGTGACCCTGATCATTTTATTCGCATTTTTCTACGTTGGAATCGTGTTTAACCCGACCGAGCTTGCCGACAACATGAGGAAGTATGGCGGCTTTATTCCTGGAATACGGCCGGGCCGCAACACCTCCGAACATATCGATCGCGTTCTTCGCCGGCTCACCTTCGTCGGCGGAGTTTATCTCGCCGCAGTTTGTTTATTGCCGGAGTGGCTCATGGCAGGAATACACCTCCAGCATTTGCCCTTGGTTGGAACGTGGTTTGACAATCATATGTGGCGATTTGTACTGGAGGGCCTGAAAGTCAATTTCTACTTCGGCGGCACCTCCCTGCTGATCGTTGTTGGAGTGGCCATGGATACAGTCCAGCAGATCGAGGCGCAACTCGTGATGCGAAACTACGAAGGTTTTGTAAAGAAGGGAAAGCTGCGTGGCCGCCGTTACGGCTGATCCCGGCGTACTAGGAACAGTGCGCGGGCTGGGTCGCGCCGTGATCTTGCTGGGTCCCCCGGGGGCAGGCAAGGGAACGCAAGCTCAGAGAATCGCGCAGAGGTACAAGTTGCCGCATCTTTCGACCGGCGACATGTTTCGCGATCATATTCACCGCGAAACTGAACTCGGGAAAAAGGCCAAGCCCCTGATGGCTCGAGGCGAGCTGGTCCCGGACGAAATTGTATTAAGCATGGTCGAGGATCGTATTAGTCAGCCGGACTGCGCGAACGGTTTTGTGTTCGATGGCTTTCCACGCACGCTGCGGCAGGCCGACGATCTGGAACGGATTTGCCGGGAGCAGAAGCTGGGTTTCACCATCGTGTTGCACATGATCGTGCAGCCGGAATTACTGATGCGCCGTCTGACGGGCCGCAGGATTTGCAAGGCGGGCGGGCATATCTACAATGTCTACGAGCGTCCTCCCAAGCGGGAAGGGATCTGCGATATCGACGGAAGTGAGTTGATTCACCGGCAGGACGATACCGAGGGCGTGATCAGCGAGCGATTGCACGCGTATGAGCAGCAGACCCAGCCTCTGGTAGAATATTACACCCTGCGCGGGCTCCTCAGTCCAGTCGATGCGATGGCCGATGCCGACGCCGTAACCGAGAGCATCGCCAGGATTTTGGATAGCGCGAAAGCGGAAAAGTGAATGATTGTTTGTAAGTCGCAGGCCGAACTCGACAAGATGCATCACGCCGGGCTCGTGATATGGGAAGTCTTAAACGAATTGCGCGCCATGGCGAGGCCGGGGGTCAGCACGAAGGAACTCGACGAATACGCGGAACGACGGACTGCCGAATGGAAAGTAAAGCCGGCATTCAAGAATTATAGAGGCTACCCGGCGTCGATTTGCACGTCGATCAATTCTGAAGTCGTTCACGGGATTCCCTCGAAGTCGAGGCGTCTCGAACAGGGTGATATTATATCGCTCGATTTCGGCGTCGAATATGCGGGGTATTTTGCGGATGCGGCTGTTACGGTTCCAGTGGGAGAAATTACTCCCGAACTGCAGAAGCTGTTGCAAGTGACGCGGGAATCTTTGGACCTGGCGATAGAAAAGGTCCGGGTGGGAAACAGGTTGTCGGATATTTCTGCCGCCGTCCAGGACTGGGCCGAGCGCAAGAATGGTTACTCAGTGGTTCGCGATTTGTGCGGTCATGGAATCGGCACGCATATTCATGAGGAGCCGAATGTCCTTAATTATGGCGAGCCTGGCCGCGGCCCGCGTTTGCAAGAGGGAATGGTGTTCGCCATCGAGCCGATGGTGAATATCGGCGGACCTGAAGTCAGAGTGCTCGACGACGATTGGACAGCGGTGACGACTGACGGTACCAAGTCCGCGCATTTTGAGCATACGGTTGCGGTAACAGCAAATGGGCCGTGGGTTTTGACGCGTCCCCGTGGAATGCAGGGACCGTCTTGGTAGGCCGGGCGAGAGGTCCCATGGGCAAGCGACCCGAGCCCGAAAAGCGCAAGGCTGACGCCTCCAATCCGAAGGAAGACGCCATCGAAGTGATGGCGACAGTGATTGAGCCGTTGCCGAATGCGATGTTTCGGGTTGAGCTGGAAAACAAGCATCAGGTGCTGGCGCACATTTCCGGAAAGATGCGCAAGAATTTTATTCGCATACTCGCCGGAGACAAGGTCGCGGTGGAGCTTTCTCCCTACGACTTGACGCGCGGCAGGATTGTCTACCGGTATAAGTGAGCAGCATCACTCAGGAGCGGAAATGAAAGTCCGGGCATCGGTAAAGAAAATTTGCGATAAGTGCAAGGTGATTCATCGGCGCGGTGTGGTGCGCGTGATTTGCGTCAACCCGAAGCACAAGCAGCGCCAGGGGTAGCAGCGATAATAGAGATTTCGGCAAGAAGAATGAGGAGCACGCATGGCACGTATTGCAGGAGTCGATCTTCCGCCGCAGAAGCGCATTTGGGTTGGCCTAACGTCCATTTACGGAATTGGGCAGCCGCGCGCTCGCTCGCTTTGCACCAAGGCGGACGTGGAATACACAAAAAAGGTTAAAGACCTTACCGAGGAAGAGATTAACCGGCTCCGCCAGGCGATTGAATCCGAGGGGCGCGTGGAAGGGGATCTCCGCAAGGAGGTCCAGATGAACATTCGCCGCCTGATCGAAATTCAGTGCTACCGCGGTCTTCGCCACCGGCGCAACCTGCCCGTGCGCGGCCAGCGGACGCACACCAACGCGCGAACCCGCAAAGGACCGCGCAAGGGCGCAGTGGCCGCGAAGAAAATCGCAGCACGGAAGTAGCCGGTCGTCAGCCGACGAATTGGCTGGCAAAAACGAATTTTGCAAATTGGCAAGCGTGAAGCGAGGATACTGACTTGGCAAAAGAACCGCAGCAGCAAGGCGGCGCCGCCCCAGACGCAGCGTCGAAAACTTCGAAGCGCAAGAAAGAATTCAAGAAGAAGCGGGAGAAGCGCGTGGTCCCGCACGGTGTGGCGCACATCCAGGCCACGTTTAACAACACGATCATCACAATCTGCGGCCCGGATGGGCGCACGGTGTCATGGTCTTCGGCTGGATCGATTGGATTCAAGGGATCGCGCAAGGGAACGCCGTATGCCGCGCAGCAGGCGTCAGGGACGGCTGCGGGAGTGGCTCGCGACCAGTACGGGATGAAATCGGTTGAAGTTCGTGTGAAAGGCCCGGGATCGGGCCGCGAATCGGCCGTTCGGGCGCTGGCCTCGTCGGGCTTGCATATCGTGCACATCAAGGACGTGACGCCGATTCCGCATAACGGCTGCCGTCCGCCCAAGCGCCGCCGCGTCTGATTGGCGCAGGCAACGGCGAGTGAAACAATTTTGTGGATTTTCAGGCAGCAAGACGATTTTAGAAGCACCGAGATAAGGAGACACGCATTTGGCACGTCATCGTGAAGCGGTTTGTCGGCTTTGCCGGAGGGAAGGGCAAAAGCTGTTTTTAAAGGGGCTGCGCTGTTTTACAGAAAAGTGCGCCATCGAAAAACGTAACTTTGTCCCGGGACAACACGGCCAGTCGCGCCGCGTGAAGAAGCTCGCGGGCTACGGCTTGCAATTGCGCGAAAAGCAGAAGGTTAAGCGCACCTACGGACTTCTCGAGCGGCAGTTCCGCAACTACGTGGAAAAGTCCGAGCGAGCTCAGGGGCCAACCGGAGAAAATCTGATTGTCATGCTGGAGCGGCGTCTCGACAATGCCGTTTGGCGTTCGGGATTTGCGAGCTCGCGTTCGCAGGCGCGGCAGATTGTCCTGCACGGCCATGTGCTGATCAACGGGAAGAAGGTCAACATTCCTTCGTACCTGGTTGGCGTGGGCGAGGAGATCGCGCTCAAAGGCAAAATGCACCAGAACACGATGGTCCTTGAAGCGCGCAACGTCGCGCAGAGCCAGAATGCGGTGCCGTGGCTTGAAATCGACCGCGAGAATTTCAAATCTCGCGTGGTTGCGCTGCCGAAACGCGAAAACGTGCAGACTCCGCCCATCACCGAGCAGTTGATCGTCGAGTTGTACTCGAAATAGTCGTGGATGCGTCTTGAAGGAGTGACGCACTCGGCGAAGAGATTTGAAATCTGGAATTCAGGATTCCGGACCAAGATGTGTTTGCCCCGCGGAAGCGGGGAGGAAGGATTCAATCCATGTGGAAGGGTTTTCAAAAGCCAAAGCGTTTGGCGGCCGAGCTCGAGTCGCTGACAGATAAGTTTGGGAAATTTTCCGCGCAGCCGTTCGAGCGCGGTTGGGGCACCACTGTGGGCAACGCTCTTCGGCGGGCACTGTTGAGCTCGATCGAAGGCGCGGCCATCACCGCCGTTAAAATCGAGGGCGTGCTCCATGAGTTTTCCTCGATTCCTGGCGTGGTTGAAGATGCCACCGATATTATTCTAAACCTGAAACAAGTGCCCCTGAAGCTCAACAACGATCAGCCCAAAACAATTTTCGTGAACGTCGAAAATCCGGGCGTTGTGACTTCCGCAATGATCGAGGAAGACGCCGATTTCGCCGTGCTCGACAAGACGGTTTACATCGCCACCGTAAACGAAGGCGGAAAGCTCCAGCTTGAGATGCGCGTCAAGAACGGCCGCGGGTATGTTTCGGCGGACCGCAATTTCGATGAAGATCTTCCGATCGGCTACATCCCGGTGGACTCGGTTCACTCGCCAGTTCGCAAGGTGAACTACGCGGTCGAAGCCGCTCGTCTCGGACAGATGACGGATTACGAGAAGCTCGCTCTGGAAGTCTGGACCAACGGCGCGATCACGCCGCAGGATGCGATCGGCCTGGCCTCGAAGCTGGTCAAGGACCACATGAGCATCTTCATTAACTTTGAAGAGCAGCCCGAAATGGTGGAAGAATCCGTGGAATCGTACAACGATCCGCGCGTCGAGCATCTGGACCGCTCGGTCGAGGAACTCGAGCTTTCCGTGCGTTCTTACAACTGCCTGAAGAACGCGAACATCCAGTCCATCCGCGAGCTGGTTCAGAAGAGCGAAAATGAAATGCTGAAGACGAAAAACTTCGGCCGCAAGTCGCTCAATGAAATCAAGGAAATCCTGCACAAAATGGGACTCAGCCTAGGCATGAAGTTCGACGAGCACGGCCGCATCATCTGGCCGCCGCTCCCCAGCCAGACCGCGCCTCCAACACCGGAGGAAACCGCGGGCCTGTAAGCGCCCCAGGGACTCACTCATGCGACATCGTAACTATGGCTCTAAACTCGGACGCCAGCCGGCCCATCGCCGCGCCACGCTCCGCAATCTCGTGACGAATGTCATCGAGAAGGAACGCATTACCACGACGCTCACGCGGGCAAAGGCGGCGAAGCCGCTGGTCGAGCAGATGATCACGCTCGGCAAGCGCGATACGCTGCACACTCGCCGGCAGGCCGCGTCCTATCTCATGACGCCGAATGCTACCAAGAAACTCTTCGCGGACATCGCGCCGCGCTTTTCCGACCGCGCCGGCGGCTACACGCGAATCATCCACGCCGGTTTCCGTATAGGCGACGGCGCAAATCTGGCCATCCTCGAGCTTCTCGGTTCGAAGCTCAAGAAAAAGGAAAAGAAGGCGACAAAGCCCCCCGTAACCGCCGAAGAACAGATAAAGGAACAGAGTACCCACAGGACCGAGAGGGACTGAACAGTTACTGGTGGCAGTGACTAGTGACCGGTGATTCGTGAATGGTGACTGGCATACATTTTGTATCAGTCACCATTCGCTCCGCGCAGCAAGTGCCAAAACCCAAGAACTACTTGGCCGGCCGCCGCTCCCGCAGTATCGAGTAGCGAGTCCCAGGGTGACGCCGTTCTGCTTGGCACGAAGGATTGATGAAACTCGTCCAGCGCGGAATACCCTGCTGCGATAGCGAGCGCCCAAATCGTCCAGCGCAATTGCCAGCCGCCATTTTTCCCTCGCACTCCTCGAAACAGGAACAAACTGAATAGAAAATATTCCGTGAAGTGAGCCGATTTTCGGATGAAAAAGTTCAGGCGGTCGATGGTTTTGGAACTGGCGTGCGGGAACAGCCGGTGCAATATGGGGACAATGATTACGGAAGTATGGCTCGCGGAGAACATGTCCGTGGAGGCCCAGGAAATTACGATGGCCCACGCGATTGCCGGCAGCCACGGCCGCAATTGGTTCCAGCGATCCACTATTCAACTTGGTAGTTCGGTGCTTCGCGTGTGATGATCACGTCATGGACGTGGCTTTCGCGCAGCCCTGCTACCGTGATTCGCACGAAGCGCGAGCGCTCCTGCAGTTCGGCAAGCGTCGCCACGCCACAGTAACCCATTCCACTCTTGAGTCCGCCGACCAATTGGTCCACCAGCGCGCCGAGCGATCCCTTGTACGGCACGCGCCCTTCGACTCCCTCCGGCACCGATTTCCCCCGTGCCGCGCCTTCCTGAGCGTAGCGCTCGGCGGCCGCCGCGCTCACTTGCATTGCGCCGAGCGATCCCATTCCGCGATACGATTTGAACGTTCGCCCCTGATACAGAATGGTTTCGCCGGGAGACTCCTCGGTTCCCGCAAATAACCCACCGAGCATCGTGACTGCGGCGCCGGCGGCAATCGCCTTGCTGATGTCACCGGAATACTTGATCCCGCCGTCGGCAATCACCGGCACGCCAGTTCCTTTCGCGGCTCGAGCGGCTTCAAGGATCGCCGTGATTTGTGGCACGCCGGCGCCCGTCACCACCCGCGTCGTGCAGATGGACCCGGGACCGATGCCGACCTTGATGCCATCGATGCCCAGCGCAATCAAATCGCGCGCGCCCTCGTACGTTCCCACGTTCCCCGCGATTAATTGAATATCGGGCAGCCTGTGCTTTACGGCGCGAATCGCATCCATCACGCGCGCCGAATGTCCGTGGGCCGTGTCGATCGCGAGAACATCCACTTTCGTTCCGGCGAGGTCCACGGCTCGTTCCAGAAAGTCGCCTGTCGCGCCGATCGCCGCCCCAACCAGCAGCCTTCCCTGATCGTCTTTCGCGGCATTTGGAAACTCCAGTTTCTTCTGGATGTCCTTGACGGTAATCAATCCCTTGAGGTGGAACTCGGAATCGACTACCAGCAGCTTTTCAATTCGATGACGCTGCAGAATTCGTTCCGCCTCCTCCAGTGTGGTACCGACCGCCACGGTCACCAGATTGTCTTTCGTCATTACGGCACTGACAGGTTGATCGAGGTTCTTTTC
>JBEKCU010000245.1:0-7158 GCA_050014735.1 Candidatus Acidiferrales bacterium
ACCAGCATGAAAAACATGAACAGATTCAGGTACGAGAAAAACCGCCGATATCCGGGGTCGTCGTGCATGTAGCCAGAGGAATAAATGTGGATCAGCCAGCCAACGCCGGTAACGACCAGCAGCATGATCACGGTGAGCTGGTCCACCTGGAGGGCGAAGTCCGCGCGAAATCCGCCGGCGGAGATCCATGTGAAATAGGACTTGATCCAGGGAATTTGGTCCGAGGGAAGCGCGAGGAACTCGCGCACGGTCTCGAGAGCAAAGAGAAACGCTAGAGTGGTTGAAGAGAGCGCGACCCCGGTTACCGCACCCTTTGACCACCGGCGGCCAAAAATGCCGTTGGCTGCTGCGCCTAGCAGCGGCAGCAGCGGAATGATCCACAAATATGTGAGGGCGGGCATCAATCTTTGAGCGTATCCACGCGTTCCACGTTGAGCGTTCCACGATTTCTGTGAATCAGGATAATGATCCCAAGGCCGACAGCGGCTTCCGCGGCGGCGACCACGATGACGAAGAAGACAAACACCTGTCCCTGTAATTGTCCCAGCGCTCGGCTGAATGTGACAAAGGCAAGATTGACGGCGTTGAGCATCAGCTCGATGGACATGAAAATGGAGATGATGTTGCGTTTGAAGACAAACGCAATCACACCAAGTCCGAACAAGACAGCGCTAAGCACCAGATAATATGAACTCGGAACCACAACTCCCCCAGAAAACCTTTGGATCACACAGCGTGGAACGGACCCCGGAATTAACCGCGGAATGCCAGAACAGAAATTTCAAAATTTGAAATCTCAAATTTCCAATCACCGATCTAAAATCTGCAATCATCAAGCGATAATCTCAAATCCCAAATTTCAAATCTGTTACTCCGTCTCCTCGCGGCGTGCGAGAACCAGCGCGCCCAGCAACGCAATCAAAATCAGAAACGAAGTCAGCTCGAACGGAAGCACGTACTCGCGAAACAGCAGCGAAGACAGGTCCCGCGTCGATACAACCTCGGCCGGGGCTGGAGCGAGATGCAGGGTAGCGCGTCCGACCCAATATGCGACCTCGATCGTAAAAACAATTCCGAGCGGCACGCCAAGGTAACGCGCCATCGTGCTCAGATTCGTGCGCTCTTCCTCGCCGGCGTTCAGCAGCATAATCACAAAAATGAACAGGACCATGATCGCGCCGCCATACACGATAATTTGAACGGCTGCGACGAACTCCGCCCCCTGGAGCAGATAAAGGCACGCGAGAGCGACCATGACGGTGATCAGCGAGAGCGCGCTGTGAATCGGGTGGCGCTGTAGGATCAGGCTGACCGCTCCGGCAACGGCAACAGCCGCGAGGACCAAGAACACCGCCATCTGCGCCGTCATCGCTCCAGACCTCGTTCACGCCTTCGCATGGTTCCCATGCGTCCAATGACTCTACGCATGATTTTCATCGCTGGGTCACCACAATCGCCAGACTTGTGATCACTACGTTCAAAATCGCCAGGGGCAGCAGCAGTTTCCAGCCGAAACCCATCAACTGGTCATATCGGAAACGCGGAAGCGTGCCGCGCACCCAGACGTAGACAAAAAGGAAAACCAGAATCTTCAGCAGAAACCAGAACGGACCCTGCACGAAATCCGTGACGCCCGGCACGGCAAACAGGACTCCAAGCCCCGTCAGTGCGAGCCCAATTACTGGCAGAACCAGGCGTCCAAACATCGTTATATAGCGCACGCCGTTAGCGATCAACGCCAGACCCGCGATTACAAAGGCTGCCGTGGGGATATAGTGCGTCCAGGCCCAGAAGGGTGTTTGCGGGAAAGGAGACAGCCATCCGCCGAAGAACAGGATCGTTGCCAGGCAGGATACGGTAATCATGCTTGCGTATTCCGCCATGAAAAACATCGCGAACTTGAAACTTGCATATTCGGTGTGGAAGCCCGCAACAAGTTCGGATTCAGCCTCCGCAAGATCGAACGGCGCGCGATTGGTTTCCGCCACAGCGGACGTGAAGAAAAGAAGAAAACCTAGAATCTGCGGCATCGGCGAGCCAATCAAGTTCCATCGTGGCACGAATCCCCAGTGAAAACCCTGCTGGGAGTTGACAATTTCGCTCAGGTTGAACGTGCCCGCCATCAGGATGACGCCCACGACAGACATCGTCAGAGTAAGCTCGTAGCTCACCATCTGCGCCGAACTGCGCAATCCGCCCAGCAGTGGGTATTTGCTGTTGGAAGACCAGCCAGCCAGCGCCACGCCATAAACACCCAGCGCCGTAATCGAAAACAGAACCAGCAGCCCGATGTTTAAGTTCGTGATGGCCAGCGGCGTCTTCTGGCCAAATATAGTCAATTCCTTCGGTCCGAACGGGATCACGGCAATAGAAGTAATCGCCAGCGAAAGGGCCAGAAAAGGAGCCAGGAAATAGGCGAACTTGTCAGCGCCGGCAGGCGTTACGTCTTCCTTAAATAAAAACTTCACGCCATCGGCCAGCGGTTGCAGCAATCCGTGCGGGCCCACGCGGTACGGCCCCCATCGCGATTGGATGTGAGCGACCACTTTCCGCTCGAACCAGGTCAAATAGGCCAGGGCGGTCAGCGTGATGAACAGCAACACGACGATTTTCGGGAGCGCAACGACAAGAAGAGGATGCTGGGCGGCAAACTCGTTCACGGCTGCGCCTCCACGATGACCTCTTCGGCTGCTTCAGGGAGAGAAAGTATGATCTTACAATAGCGTCCCAGCGTTCCGCTGGTGAACAGAGTGTCATGCGCGGAAAAGATCGATCCCGAGGGAACGTCGAACTTCGCATTCCCGTTTGCAGTGGAAACAGGCGAAGTGCGCTCGGCTTCGCCTAGTAGCAGCGTCGTCATTGAGACATCGTAGCCAGCGACCGCTTGGCGGATTTCATCGAAGGCGGCTTCGGGCGAGCGAAGGCGAATCGCTGAGCCAAGTCCCTGTTGTGCAAGCTGGTGCGACAGGATGCGCAGAATATCGAAGTCCGAGCGCGTGCCCATGACGTCGCCGCCCTTGCGCACAAGCTGCACTTCGCCGGAAGTATTGGTCATGGTACCGTTCTTCTCGTACGCCGCAGCAGCCGGCAGGATGATATCGGCGAGTTTTGCCGTCTCGGTGAGAAATAGATCCTGTACGACGAGAAAATCGAGCTTGCCGAGGCGTTCCTTCGCCTCGATTCCGAACGTCTTTACCGGATTTGCGCCCACCACGTACAGCGCATGCAGCTTGCCACTGACTGCGGCAGAAAGCATGCCTTTGGAGTCGAGGCCGGGATTTGCCGACAACTTCGCGCCCCACAGCCCGTGAAATTTCTCGCGCGCTTGCGCATCGTCAACAGAGACGTAGCCGGGCAGCATGCCGGGCAGCAATCCCATGTCGGAAGCGCCGCGCGAATTCGCGTAATCGCCGAGAGCGATGTAGCGTGTCTGGCCTGGCAGGCAAGAACCGAACATGACAAGGGCACGCACTGCCGCGCCGGTCAATTCCGCGCCAAAGACGATAACGACGTTTGCCTCTTTTTCAAGCGCAGACTTCAGAGCGCCCAGTCTTTCGGCCACTCCCGGGTCAAGTTGGGTGTCGCCTCCGGCAAGCCAGCGCACCGCAGCCGCCTCGCCGCCCTCGGGCACTTCCGCGAAGCCCTTGGCTTTACGCAGCAGCTTGATCGATTTCGAATTGATGACGTACAGACGCGAGGCTCGATGACGGATCGCGGAACGAATCTGCCAAGCGACGAGCGGATTTTGCTCGGTCGGGTCGTCGCCAATAAGCAAAACGGCATCGGCTTCGTACAGTTGCGTCATGGTCGCGCTGGCAGCGCTGGCCTGTGTGCCCATCGTGGCAATCAGGCTCGCATAATCGGCGGTACGGTGGTGATCCAGGTTGTTTGTCCCGATAGACGCGCGAGCAATGCGATTCAGTAAGTAGTTTTCTTCATTTGTGGTGCGGTTCGAACCGATGAAACCGATCGCGTCGGGCCCATTGGCCTTGTGAATTTCGGCAAGACGCCGAGAAACCTCCGCGAGGGCGTCTTCCCAGCTCGATGGCACCAGTTGGCCGTTGCGTCGCACCATCGGCAGCTTGAGACGCTCGGGATGCTTCGTGAAATCGAAACCGAAGCGCCCTTTCACGCACAGGAAATCTTTATTGAAGCCGGAGAGATCGCGATTGTTCGCGCGGAGAATTTCGTTATTGCGCACGCTCAGCGTGGTTTTGCAGCCGTTCGAACAGTGCGTGCATACAGTGGAGACATACGACATTTCCCAGGGACGCGTCTTGTAGCGATATGTGCCGCTGGTCAGGGCGCCAACCGGACAGATGTCGATACACATGCCGCACTCTTCGCAGTCGAGGTGATCCTCGCCATTCGGGATGATCGTCGATTGCGAGCCGCGCTGTCCCACTCCCAGCGCCTTAACGTCCATGCCCTCATCGCAAACGCGTACGCAACGGAAACACAGGATGCACCGAGGCGCATCGTAATAGACCGCTTCGGACCACTTCTGCTCCGGCTGATGACGTTTTTCCTCGGCGAAGCGGCTCTTATCGGCGCCGTAAGTGAAAACCATATCCTGCAATTCGCATTCGCCGCCCTTATCGCATACGGGGCAATCGAGCGGATGGTTGGCTAGCAGGAATTCCAACATGCCTTTGCGCGCTTCGTGCACTTGCGGCGTGCTCGTGCGAACAATCATTCCCGGCATTGCAACCAGCGTGCACGCTGTTTGCAGTTTGGGCGCTTTTTCAACTTCCACCAGGCACATGCGGCAAGCAGCCTGCAACGACAGACCCGGGAAATAGCAGAACGAAGGGATTTCGATCCCCATGCGCCGCGCAGCCTCGATCACCAGCGTACCCGGTTGTACGGTGACCTCGCGGTCGTCTATCTTCAGCGTGACATCTTTCGAATCTGCCATTTGTTCCGGATCCCTCAGCGGACCGCAGCCATCACATCGGCCGGTTTGTACGGACACTTCCCGGACAGGTGTTCCTCAAACTCGTGCCGCCACTTTTTCACGATGCTGATTGTTGGCATTGCAGCGGCGTCGCCTAGGGGGCAAAACGTCCTGCCGAGCATGTTTTTCGCCAACTCGCCCACCATCGAGATATCTTCCATGCGCCCGGCGCCTGAGTGAAATCGGTCCAGCATCTTGCGCAGCCAGCCTGTACCCTCACGGCATGGAATGCACCAGCCGCACGATTCATGCGCATAGAAATGCATGATGCGGCGCGCCAGATCGACCATGCAGGTTTCCTCGTCGATGACGACTAATCCGCCGGAGCCGAGCATCGAGCCGGCCTTGGCAACCGAATCGTAATCCATATTGATGTCGATCTCATCCGCCGTCAGCAGCGGGCAGGAGCTGCCGCCGGGAATAATGGCTTTGAGCTTTTTTCCGTTGAGCATCCCGCCGGCGACGTTTTCGATCATTTGGCGCAGCGAAAAACCCATCGGCAATTCGTAGATGCCGGGCTTGTTCACGTGGCCCGAAATGCAGAACAATCGAGTCCCGCCATTCTTGGGCGACCCGAGGCCCGCGTACCATTCTCCGCCGCGCCTCAAAATTTCCGGCGCCGACGACAACGTCTCGACATTATTGATTACGGTCGGCGAGCCATAGAGTCCCACGACAGCCGGAAACGGAGGACGAATGCGCGGATACCCGCGCTTTCCTTCGAGCGATTCCATCAGAGCCGATTCCTCGCCGCATTCGTAAGCGCCCGCGCCGGTGTGCGTCACCAGATCGAAGTCGAATCCGCTGCCCAAAATATTTTTGCCCAGGTACCCGGCTTTATAAGCTTCGGCGATGGCGCCGTCCATGATGTCCAAGACGTAGCGGTATTCGCCGCGGATGTAAATGTACCCCTGGTGCGAGCCAACCGACCGGCCGGCAATCACGATGCCTTCAATCAATTGGTGCGGCATCATTTCCATCAGCGGACGATCCTTGCAGGTGCCGGGTTCGCTCTCATCGGCGTTGCAAAGAATATATTTCGGCTTGGCCGATTCCTTCGGCACGAAACTCCACTTCATTCCGGTGGGGAAGCCCGCGCCGCCACGGCCGCGCAAATTCGATTTTTTCACTTCGTCGACAACCTGTTCGGGCGTCAATTCCTTGAGTGCGCGTTCCATGCCCTTGTAACCGTCATTCGCGAGATAAACATCGAGCTTGTGCGAATCCTTGATGCCAAACAACCGGCTGATGACGGGCACTTCGGCGGGATGCCGTTTCTTCACGGAACCGGAAATAGGCACGGAAGTTTCCGGCTTTCGTCCGACTTCAAGGGCTTCGAAGATCTGCGTGGTACGTTCGGTGGTGAGATTTTCGTAGAAGTCATAGTTGATCTGCATGGCCGGTGCGCCCGTGCATGCGCCGATGCATTCGACTTCTTCCAGTGAAAAAACGCCGTCCTCGGTGGTTTCCTTGTGGCCGATCTCGAGCTTTTTTTGCACGAAATCGTAGAGCTTATTGCCGCCGCGCAGCATACAGGACACGTTCGTGCAGACCTGCACGTGAAATTTCCCGGCGCGATGCCGGCGCAGCATCGAGTAATAGGCCATCGTCTCGGTGACCTGCAGCGTATTTAGGTCAAGGCGGCGCGCGATTTTGCCGATCATGTCATCGCTGACGTGTCCGAATTGATCCTGGGCGTAGAGCAACATGGGGATCAGCGCTGAACGCTTCACCGGATAGCGGGTTTCGAGCGTTTGGAATTTGGATTCCAGCTGCGGTGGCAGATTCATCAGCGGTCGATCTCCCCAAGCACGATATCCAGTGTGCCGATGGATGCGATGACGTCGGCAATCAAGTGACCTTCAGCCATTTTCTGCAACGCTTGCAGATTCACGAACGATGGCGCGCGTATTTTCATGCGATAGGGTTTTGGCGACCCGTCGCTCGCGAGGAAGCAGGCCAATTCGCCGCGCGGCGATTCGATGCGCTGGTAAACCTCGCCCGGCGGAGGCGCGAATCCCTCGGTGAAAATTTTGAAATGGTAAATGAGCGCTTCCATCTCGGTCTTCATTTTTTCGCGCTGCGGCGGAACGATGCCCGGCGCATCCGCTTTAATCGGCCCTTCGGGCGGAATTTTCTCGAGGGCCTGTTTTACAATTTTCAGGCTCTCGCGCATTTCCCCCACGCGGCACATGTAGCGC
>JBEKCU010000246.1:0-7153 GCA_050014735.1 Candidatus Acidiferrales bacterium
CCCGAAACCCTGCAAGTTCCGATCGCGAAGAATCCGGATGGCTCTCCGGTGACAGGTCCCGTGCTGGGGCGTATCAAGAATACTCGCGGCAGCACGGCCTATATGCTCGTTTATTCACGACCCATTCCATATCTGCCAGCGTCGCTCGATACAACGAAGGCAACGCTCACGAGCCGGACGTCCGAAACAACTGATGGCGCAAGCGGTCCGCTGACTACGATTCCAAGCTCCGACTGGGCCTGGGCCGATTGTACGCGAACGCCTTTCCCGGGCACCGCCGATCCCACCAAGGTTTGTCTCAAGAACGGTTTCGATCCCTCACTTCTTTATCAACTGGTGTTCACGGCGAAAGATCCGCTTGTGCTCGGCATCGGCTTTGCCGCGACGCGCGATATCGTCTCCTTCTTTCGGAATGCGGACAAAGACGATGACGGGACGCCCAACCCGGTGGCTAGGAAAATCTCATATGCAATCGGGCAGGGAAGTTCGCAGTCCGGAAATTTCATCAGGTCATTTATTCATCTCGGCTTCAATCAAGATGAATCGGGGAAAATTGTATGGGATGGCGCGATGCCGCACATTGCCGGCCGGCAAATCGCTCTCAATTACCGTTTTGCTCTGCCTGACGGTGCGGCCGATCCTTACGAACCGGGTAGTGACGGACTTGTCTGGTGGAGCCCTTGGGCAGATACAAAGCGCGGCCGCAAAACAGGCGGACTGCTCGATCGCTGCACCACTTCCCGCACGTGTCCGAAGATCATGGAGACATTCGGCGCGACGGAATTTTGGGCCCTCCGAATGTCTCCCGATTTGGTGGGAACGTCAGCCGCCGAAGATATTCCGCTGCCCGAAATCGTTCGAAGATATTATTTCCCGGGAACAACTCATGGAGGAGGGGCTGGCGGTTTCGACCCAGCGCCTCCGCCTCCAGCGCGCGGTCGTGCCGGGACGTGCGCTCTTCCGGCCAATCCCAATCCCGAATTCTATTCCACGGAAGCGCTCCTGGTGGCAATGGAGGAGTGGATATCGAAAGGCACGCCTCCACCGCCCAGCCAATTTCCGCGCCTGATCGACGGAAATCTGGTCGCCGCTACGAAGGCGGCCATGGGATTCCCAACAATTCCGGGCGTGACATTTAAGGATAACTTCGAAAATCCATTGCTGGATTACGATTGGGGACAGGACTACAAGTACAACGATCTCTCCGGTGTGATTTCAAAGGAACCGCCAGCGATCAAACAGGTCCTTCCACTTCTCGTTCCTAAGGTAAATTCAGACGGCAACGAACTCGCCGGAGTGCCGTCCGTTCTACACCAGGCCCCACTTGGCACCTATTTAGGATGGAATATAACCGCCGGAGGATTTTTCAAAGGCCAGTTATGTGCGTTTACAGGCGGCTATGTTCCATTCGCAAAGACAAAGGCCGAGCGCCTAGCGTCACACGACCCAAGACTTTCTCTCGAAGAACGATACGGCAATCAGGCTGGCTACGTCGCGGCGGTGCGCAAAGCCGCGGAAAAAGCCGTTCGCGACAGGTTCCTGCTGCCGGAAGACGCGGAACAATTAATCCAGCAAGCCACCACCACGAATATTTTCGTCGAGTAGGACAGGCTTCAGCCTGTCTGTTTTTGAATTTAGCGGCGTCACCCGATTAATCCGGATCTCTCCCAAAACTGCAGTAAGCTACTCGCGCATTCAGATGTCGATCATTACGCGGGTGTCGCAGTTCTAGGAGCACCGCAAGCCGCGCTGTGCGATCGACCCGCTCACGAGCATCTTCATGAATAACCACGCACCCGAACGTAAAGTATTCGCCTCTCACTGGTGAGATAGGAGTGTTAGTTCATCGCTTCAATCATAGCCCTAGTAAATTCCTGCGTAGTTGCCGTCCCACCGACATCGCGGGTCGTGTGCTTGCCTTCTCGATATACTTTGTCAAGCGCGCCAAGAATCCGCCGAGACGCCTCCATTTCATTCAGATAGTTCAGCATCATCGCCCCGGACATCACCAACGCCGTCGGATTCGCAATGCCCTTACCGACAATATCGGGCGCGGTGCCGTGGACCGCCTCAAACAGCGCCGACTCATCGCCAATATTGCCGCTTGGAACGACGCCCAGTCCACCCACAAGGCCCGCCGCCAGATCGCTGACCACATCGCCATAAAGATTCGGCAGGAGCAGAACGTCAAATTGTGTGGGATTCATCACCATCTGCATGCAGGTGTTGTCCACGATCATTTCCTTATATTCGATTTCCGGATACTTTGCGGCAACGATCCGAATCGAGCTAAGAAAAAGGCCATCGGATAGCTTCATGATGTTGGCCTTGTGAATTGCATGAATCTTCTTGCGCCCGTTTTTGCGCGCGTATTCAAAGGCAAACTTCGCAATGCGCGTGGAAGCGCGCTCCGTAATGATTTTCAAACTCTCCACAACACCCGGAACCACGATATGTTCGAGTCCCGCGTAAAGATCCTCTGTATTTTCGCGCACGATGACCATGTCGACGCCTTCCCACCGCGAAGAAACCCCGGCGATGTTGCGTACCGGGCGCAGGTTTGCGTACAGATCGAGCTCCTTCCGAAGGGCCACGTTGATGCTTGGAGGCCCCTG
Source organism: Candidatus Acidiferrales bacterium (assembly GCA_050014735.1). Lineage (GTDB taxonomy): Bacteria > Acidobacteriota > Terriglobia > Acidiferrales > UBA7541 > Palsa-360. The sequence continues at coordinate 2,616 of JBEKCU010000246.1, forward strand.
AGCAACCGCCGTGGCCATCGGCCCTTTCAAGGCCACGTGCGTGCGGCGAACCGATTCGACCGCGCGCTCGCGAGGAAATTCCCCGACGCGCATTCCATCTTCAAGGGGAGCGGCGAAGATCTCCCATTCCACCGAAACTCCTGTGGCTTCAATAATTTGCTTGGCGGCATCTGCGACTTCCGGACCAATGCCGTCACCAGGGAGAAGCGTAATTTTGTGAGTCATAAGGTGTACCCATTTTAAAGGAAAAAGGCAGCGATGTCGAAAAGGCGGCCGCGAAGACCGGAGCCTTCCTGCCATATTGTCGCATCCAATAGTTGCAAGGTGGAACTACTCACATTGCACGGAATCGCGACTTGCATTCTGTGATATAATTTCTTCGTAAAAAACTTCGCCGGGCCCCGGCAGGGAGTGAAGGTATTGAAATGATTCAAGTTACCCCAGTGGCGACGACGAAAGTCAAAGAGATTATGAGCCAGCAGAATCCCTCGCCTAGCGCCTTGCGCGTGGCTGTAGTAGGCGGAGGCTGCTCCGGCTTTAGCTATCACATGGCTTTCGAGAACCAGGAAAACCCCACGGACAACGTGTATGAGTTCGATGGTCTCAAGGTCTACGTGGACCAGATGAGCGAAATGTACCTCGAAGGCGTATCCATCGACTACATCGAGACGCTAGAAGGCGCGGGTTTCAAGTTCAACAACCCGAACGTCAAGAGCACCTGCGGCTGCGGCAGCTCGTTTAGCGTTTAAGACCGGACCGACATTTTCCTGACTTCAAGACGTGTTTCCAAATGGGCCTTCGCAAAATAGCGGCAAGGCCCATTTTCTTTTTCAGGAGTATGGTGGAAATGCGCTCTAAGCTATTTGCAATGCGTAGCATTGCCTCGTATCCTAGAGGCCGCTTATGAAGATCGCGCTCGCGCAATTCAATCCCACCGTCGGCGACTTCGCCGGTAATTCCGCCAAAATTTTGGAATTTGCAAGAAATGCCGAACAGCGCGGCGCGGAGCTGGCCGTCTTTTCTGAACTGAGCCTGTGCGGCTACTTGCCGCTCGATCTGATCGAGCGGCCTCAATTCATCGACAGAAACGAAAGGGAACTCGCCTGCCTGGCAAAGCTGTTGCCGATCCCATCGATCGTTGGATACGCGGCGCGCGCCACCGGGTCGACCGGAAAAGGTGCCGCTAATGCGGCGGCGCTACTTGCGAACGGCCGCGTTGAATTTGTGCAGCACAAAATGCTTCTTCCGACGTATGACGTCTTCGATGAGTCCCGATATTTCCAGCCCGCTGCCACCCAGAACGTGGTCAAATTCGGCGGCCAGAATCTCGGAATCACGATCTGCGAGGATATCTGGAACGACAAAACATTCTGGGCCAAACCGCTTTACGAACGCGACCCGGTGGCCGAACTGGTGTTAAAAGGCTCGACACTCCTCATCAACATTTCCGCCTCTCCATACACAATTCACAAGCGCTTCCTGCGCCTTGACATGTTGCGCGCCCTCGCATCGTCTCATGGACGCCCTGTAATCTACGTCAATCAAGTGGGCGGGAACGATAGCTTGGTCTTTGACGGGGACAGCGTCGTCGTTCTACCAAATGGCAGGATTGCCGCGCAAGCGCGTTCGTTTGCTGAAGATCTCGTACTCTTCGATACGGAAACTAATGACGGCGATTTGCATGAGGAGCCTGCCGAGGAAATAGAGGTCGCGCTCCGTGCCGTCGTTTGCGGCACTCGCGACTATGTGCGCAAGTCGGGTTTTCAAAAAGTGGTCGTGGGCTTAAGCGGAGGTATCGATTCCTCCGTAGTAGCATCCATTGCTGTCGCTGCGCTTGGACCTGAAAACGTTCTCGGCGTCTCCATGCCCGGTCCGTATTCATCGCACGGCAGCCGAGACGATGCAAAACAGCTTGCCGACAATTTGAAAATTGAATTTCTGACCCTGCCAATTTCCGATGTCTTTAACTCTTACCTAACGGCTCTGGCGGAGCCTTTCCAAGGCCTGCCGGACGATGTGACAGAGGAAAATCTGCAAGCACGAGTCCGTGGCAATTTCCTGATGGCCTTATCCAATAAGTTTGGATCGATGGTTCTAAGCACCGGGAACAAATCGGAAATGGCCGTTGGATATTGCACTCTGTATGGAGACATGGCCGGAGGCCTGGCATTACTTTCCGACGTTCCCAAAACGATGGTGTATGCTCTGGCCGAGCTGATCAATCGCGAAAGGGAATTAATTCCCGTCGCATCGATCGAAAAACCGCCCTCTGCCGAGCTACGTCCCAACCAAACCGACCAGGATTCCCTTCCTCCGTATGACGTACTCGACCGGATCTTGAAGTCCTATATTGAAGAAGTGAAGAGTCCCAAGGAAATTTCGCTGCAGTATGGGTACGATCTTGAACTTGTCCGGTCCATAGCCCGCAAAGTTGACCGAAACGAGTATAAGAGACGCCAAGCCCCGCCAGGTCTAAAAATCACATCAAGAGCATTCGGACTGGGGCGTCCATTTCCAATCGTGCAAAAATTTATTCCGTGAGAGGAGCGAAAGCATGTTCCGAAAATTCGGCCATTCGTTATTCTTTTGTTTTATCTTGTTTGCCTTCCGGGCAGCAGCACAAACAAACGGACAGACTGCCGCGCCAGGCAAGCCTAAGCTGTCGGATACATCAAATACAAAGGCAGATACCGTCGAGGCTCGCGTCGAAAGCTATCTCAGAAACTCCTACGCATGGGGCTCTGATTATCAACTAAAAGTCGGACCAACCAAACCATCCCCGCTGCCGGAATTGCTAGAAGTCCCATTCACGGTCTCCATGGCGGAGAAGTCCCAAACCGCGACGGTCTACGTAGATAAGACCGGCAAATTCCTCATTCGTGGTGAACTCTCAGACATGTCGGTAGACCCACTCGCCGATATCCGTTCAAAACTCAGTCCCGGCGATTCCCCGTCAATGGGTCCAGAAAATGCGAAGGTTACAATCATTGAATTTGCAGATTTTGAATGTCCGTCCTGCCGTCAGCTTGACCTAATCCTTCGAGACTTCATGCCTCGCCACCCTGAAGCCCGCTTAGTCTTCAAGAATTTCCCGTTAACGGAAATCCATCCCTGGGCAATGACAGCCGCAATAGCCGGCCAGTGCACCTACCAACAGGACCCCGCCAAATTCTGGAAAATTCACGATGCGATCTTCGACGCACAGGATTCAATTAACCCCTCAAATGTGTGGGATAAGATGATCGAACTAGGCGACCAAGTTGGCGTGAACATAGATGCATTCAAGATATGTCTAGCCGATCCAGCGACGGCAAAAATCATCGTGCAATCAGTAGAGTTAGGACACGTTCTCAACGTAACCGGTACCCCAACATCATTCGTGAACGCCCGAAGAGTCGTGGGCCCAGACCAAGTCACAATTGAACAATACGTCCATTTTGAAGTAGAAACATATTAAACATAATATTGTTTATGAGACCATCGTGGCCCCACTTTTGTCAAGCGAAAAAAAAGAGCAATGCCGTCAGCAGCTACCGTGTCCGTGTTTTTGAGGGGATTGGAAACGAAATCTATGCTGAGATGCGGGCACAATCATCCGGCGCCCACGGTGGCGGGGATTATGAACATATAGCGAATAATTCTGGGAGCTGTGGCGAAATGGATTCCTTTGAGTAGCCAGGATGTTCGCGAGATAGGCGACCAGCGTAGCTGTGGTGCCGCACCGGCGAGATCGGGCGGAATGCTTGACCGGCGAAACGCAGTTCCGAGTGGGGGCTCTTCGCGGTGGTCGAGCGGCTGGTTCATTTAAAGACGGAGACGTATTTCAAGTTGAACGTGACATATCTCCACAAGATGTGGTTGTCGCTCCCGCAATCTGGGGAAGCACGCGGCGCAGAGTGCCCCATTTACGATGTCCACCGGCTCCGACTGCGGCGGATTCATGGAAACGATCTTTCGGTGTTGTGCCGGATTGGATGTTCACGAGAGCAGCGTCGAAGCACGTGTCCGGAGGCTGAAGCCAGACGGAACGCTGGAGCAACAGACCCGTCACTGGAGGACGATGACGGCGGATTTGAAGTTGATGGTGGAGTGGCTAGCTGGTTGGGGCGTGACGCACGTTGCGATGGAATCGACCGGAGTATTGAGGAGATTGGAACGGTGTCTGTAGGGGATCCGGCTGCATATCCATAGGAGCCGACTTTGGTGGTTTCAGGATGATTGCTCGTATAACTCCTGGTCATCTTAGGCGGCGCTACCGGCTAGATTTATTATTGCGGTCAACTGGTTGACGAGGGATCGGCGATGTTGGTATTTCGGGGGCTGCGGGTAACGACCTCGGAACGAAGGTCAATTCCCTGACTCTAGAAAGTTGGAATGGACCCGGCGAATTTGAGGCAGTCCTGGAGGCAATCGGAACGTGGGACTGGAACCCGGCGAGGGCGACGGTTCCAGGAGAGTTGAGAGTTCGAGCAAGCGAATCAGTTTCCGCCAGCATTCTGTTTTCTTGATTTCGATCAGCGTCGGGATTCGGCTTTGCG
>JBEKCU010000247.1:0-7612 GCA_050014735.1 Candidatus Acidiferrales bacterium
CTGGCTCCACAATTTCCGCCGACTTGTCAGCCGCTGGGAATATCACGAAGCCAATTTCCTCGGCATGCTCCAACTCGGCTGCCTCATTATCCTGCTGAGGCATTTATGAGATGGCTTCTAGCAAGTGAGTCTCTGTACCGCTGGCTTTTGGGGTGCCGCACTCTTGTGCATTTCAAGGGTGCGGGTTTAGATATCGCTGAACCGGGCCGTTGTCCGTCGGAACTCAGTGGATCTCCACTGCTGTTATGTGCAGAGGTATTCTCGTGGGACGAAAAACCGCATCCTTCACATAATGCGTGAAGGTTGCGGTACCCGACGCTGCGATTTGCACATCTTGCCAGTGGTGAAGGCGGCGCGCGGTAAATCATGTATACTTCCTGCGATTGTCGAAACCAGACAACTCCGTTGCGTTGGGCATCTCTATTCAGTTCCGCTTTGAGGAGCAAAACCTTGAGAATTTCAGACATTTGTATAGTGATTTCCCTGATGGCCGCAGCCGTTGTGATGACCGGGTCCGCGAAGGCGCAGGCTCCGGCCGGTTTTGACTTCAGCAAGGCCGAAATAAAGATCAACAAGCTCAGCGATAATTTTTATTCACTGGAAAGCATAGGCGGAACGATGGGCGTACTGACGGGCTCGGATGGCGTCTTCATGGTGGATGCCGACTATGTGCAGTTCGGCCAGAAGGTCGTGGAGACGGTTAAAAAAATATCCCCGATGCCGGTAAGATTTCTCGTCAATACGCACTTGCATGGCGACCATACCGGTGGCGACGCGGCATTCGCAATGACGGGCACAACGGTTTTCTCCCGCGACGAACTGCGCTACCGATTGGCGCATCCCTCGGCTGGCGCGACCGGCGCGGTTCCTCCTGCCGCCACTGGCGCGGCGCTTCCGATGGTCACGTACCGCGGACCGGTGACATTTCATATCGACGGCGAGGAAGTGGACTTGATCCCGATTTATCGCGCGCACACCGATGGCGACACGCTGATCTATTTCCGCAATAACGACATCCTGATGACTGGCGATTTCTTCCGCTCGGTCGGTTATCCGAACATGGACCGGAACAACGGCGGATCGCTCAATGGCCTGCTGGATGGGCTTGCCATCGCCATCGGAATGTGCGGACCGAAAACAAAGGTCATCCCCGGCCACGGCGCGATGGTGGACAGGACAGCAATCGTCGCTCAGCGCGACCTTACCCTTGTGATTCGGGACAGGGTCGCCGCAATGATCAAGCAAGGCATGACGCAGGAACAAGTCATCGCCGCGCATCCGACAGCCGACTACGACGCGAAGGTCGAACAGGCTCAGACGACATCGGAGCGGTTCCTGACGCAGCTGTATGCGGAACTAAAAGCGGCGCAGTAAGTAAGTTTTTTGCGGCCGGCCGAAACGAAATCGACGCTCGACATTTCGGGTTCATTAATCCTTCCACTAATATTCGGAGCAAGCTACAATTCTCGTGGCCATGGACGGCAGATTCCTTCGCGATTCCGTCACGGACGCGATCCGGTATTGGCAGCCCCGGCGTCTCGTCTACAACGGCATCTTATTCGCCGTAGTCCTTATCTATTTCGTATTGGCTTACCCTGCTTCGAGGTCCGCCGTCTCGGTCGATGGGGCGTTTTTCCTCTTTCTTCTCGCGGTGCTGGCGAATGTCGCATACTGTGCCGTCTACGTAGTCGACATTTTCGCGCAAGCTTCTGACTATCGGGAGCGGTGGAAAAGTTATCGATGGGTTATGCTTGTTCTTGGGACTTCGTTTGCCGGGATCATTGCGCGATTTTGGGCGGTTGCCATGTTCCCGAAAAAGTAAGGTTCGACGGCACGCAAATTAGGAACGTTTATTCATTTTTCGCGGGGACCGCTGGGGCATCGTCGTCCTTCGCCGATCGCAGTGGTTGAACAAGCGTGAGAACTTTGCCCACCGCCTCAGCCTCCGCAACAGGCAACTGCATATTGGAAAGGTCGAAAAACCGTTTAGCCGCGATCGCGGCTAAATTGCTTTTCGCAACTGGCGATATCGGTTCGGACGAATAGATCACGACGAGGCCGGCGGATTCAAACGCGGCGTACTGATTCTCAAGACCAGACGCAGGGACCGCGTCAGCTGTTATGAGCAACACCTCGAAATGATCGTCGAATAAGGCACGTTCCAGGCGCGTCGCAAGTTCGTGATTGCCCTCCACCAGGATGAGCCCAGGATAATGACCGTGGCGGTCATAGCGCTCTGTGGGCGTCACAGGCGCGCCGGTTGCATCTGCGACCACCGTTTGATCCGACAGATCGGCTCGAATCATTCCTGCGCCGAGAGTGGCGTTCGAAATGGGATCGATCAAAATGAAGCTGCCGGTGATGCGGTTCTGCGTGTAAGGATCGAAAAAGAGCGGGCTGACCGTTTCGAACTCGACGTAAGCGATATCGTTCATCTGCAAGGCGGTCACCGACTCTTGTACCAGCGTGTTGACGTTCACGCGATAGCGAAACTTCAGCGCCTTAGCGCGAACGGTGCGCGAGGTGTGCTTGAGCAGATACGTTTGTCCCAACTGCGCGGGTTCCGTGTTGAACCACACCACCATCGCATCGAAGTGACGCGACACGCGGGGCGAATGAGCGGGCGAAACGAGCATGTCTCCGCGGCTCAGATCGATTTCGTCTTCCAGAGTCACCGTGACCGACATTGGTGGAAACGCTTCCGGCGGGTCGCCATCGAACGTGGCGATCGACTTCACCCGCGTCTTGCGCCCGGAAGGCAGAGACACGACCGGATCGCCGGCGCGAATCGTTCCGCTGGCAATCTGGCCGGCGAATCCGCGAAAGCTCGCGTCCGGACGAATCACGTACTGCACGGGAAAGCGCACGGCATCGGAAGGAGTTTCCACGCGAAGCGGCACGGATTCCAGATGCTCAAGAAAGGTCGGTCCGTGGTACCAGGGCATGTGCGCGCCGCGCTCGACAACATTATCCCCCGCGAGCGCGCTGATGGGGATCGTGACAACGTGCGGCACAGCCAGTTGTTTCGCCAGAGCATCGAAATCTTTTTGTAGTTTTAGAAATATTTCTTCGCGATATTCCACCAAATCCATCTTGTTGATAGCGACCAGAACATTCGGTATCCCGAGCAGCGATGCAATGTAGGTGTGCCGTCGCGTTTGCGCGAGCACGCCCTTGGTCGCATCGATCAAAATGACGGCCAGATTCGCGGTGGAAGCGCCAGTCGCCATGTTGCGTGTGTATTGTTCGTGGCCCGGCGTATCGGCGATGATGAATTTTCGTTTCGGCGTCTCGAAATAGCGGTAGGCCACATCGATCGTGATGCCTTGTTCGCGCTCGGCGCGGAGGCCATCGGTGAGCAGCGAAAAATCCATCGCGCCCGTCGAACGATTGATGCGGCTTTTTTTTACAGCGGCGAGTTGGTCTTCGAAAACCGATTTGGAGTCGTGCAGCAGCCGTCCGATCAAGGTGGATTTGCCGTCATCAACGCTGCCGGCCGTGGTGAAGCGGAGCAACTCCTTCTCGAGATTCCGCTCCATGAAGGACTCGAAGCCCCAGGCTTCGGTGTTGGTCGCGAGGCTCACTAGAAATAGCCCTCGCGCTTCTTGATCTCCATCGAGCCTTCCTCGTCATGGTCGATGACGCGGTTTTCGCGTTCCGATCGGCGAAAGGAAATCATCTCCTCGATAATTTTCGGCACTGAGTCCGCTGTCGATCGAATGGCTCCGGTGCACGGCACGCATCCCAGCGACCTCATCCGGCAGACCATCTTCTGCGTCTGCTCGCCGGGCAGCAATTCCGATTTGTTATTGACCACCACAATGGACCCGCCGCGAATCACCACTTCGTGCTCCCTCGCGAAGTACAGCGGCACGATCGGGATGTTTTCGAGATAGATGTAAAACCAGATGTCCGCCTCGGTCCAGTTGGAAAGTGGAAACACGCGAATACTTTCACCCTTGTTGATGCGCGAATTGAAAATATTCCAAAGTTCGGGACGCTGATTTTTGGGGTCCCATTGTCCGAACGCATCGCGGAACGAATAGACGCGCTCCTTGGCGCGCGATTTTTCCTCGTCGCGGCGCGCTCCGCCGAACGCGGCTGTAAAGTCGCCTTCGGCGAGCGCGTCCAGCAGCGATTTCGTCTTTAGCAGCCCGCAGCATTTCTGCGTGCCCAGCACAAAAGGATTCGCGCCCGCGGCGAGCGCGTCCTGATTCTTGTGCACGATCAACTCCGCGCCGATTTCCCGCGCGTAGCGGTCGCGAAATTCAATCATCTCGGGAAATTTGTAGCTCGTATCGATGTGCAACAGCGGAAACGGAATTTTCCCAGGATAGAAGGCCTTCTGCGCGAGGCGCAACATTACAGAAGAATCTTTTCCGATGGAATATAACATCACCGGGCGCGCAAATTCGGCGGCCGCTTCGCGGATGATATGAATGCTCTCCGCCTCGAGAGTCTTAAGGTAATTCTGCGTCTTGGCGCCAATGAAACCCTGCCGCTCATTCTCGTTGGTATTCAACGCGGTCGAATGTTCGGTATTTTGTGAAATGTTTGCCATTCGCTTATTTTTTATCTCGATTTTTACTGTGTCGACGAACTCTAATACTATCAAGGTTTAGATGTTTCTGCCGCTTTGGGGATTCAAGGGATACCATCCACAAGAGGAATCAGCAAGAAAAGTTCCTTCGAGCACGAGCCTACCGGGCTTCTGAATAGAGATCAAAAAAGGTTCAGGAAACAGAACAGGACGCGGTGCAATTAGCGATCCTTAGGAGCTCCCTTGGCCTTCCCCTCGCGGGCCTCACGCACCAGGAACTCGAGCCTTCCGCTTTGAGCATCCGTTTCGATTTTCTTATTCCACTTTTCCCAGTCCTTTTCCGACATCCAGCGAAAAATCTCGGCAAACTCCTCGCTCGTAAGGCTGTCGATCTCAGCCTTAAGTTGGTCTATCTTCGGCATAGTGTTCCCCCCTTGATGCGGGCGAAAGCCGCACCGACGCCATCGCGGCTTTCATCGGAGCCCTATTATAACTCCGTCAGCTATCTTCCATCAGGAAAAACGCCTTGACACAATAATCGTGCCTGACTATACTGTCCTCGCTGGACACGTGGCGATTTAAGGCAACTTGCTCCACGTAAAAAACTGCTAAAGAGTCGGACGAGCACTCAATCAGGAACTTTTGAGCCCTCCCCCCTCTTTGGCGCGGAGGGTTTTTCATTTTACTCCCTCTCGCGCCGCCCAATCCGCGGCAGTTCAATCAGCCAGATGTAATTCTGTAGAAGCGGCCGATGCGGGCCGCCGAAAGCGGGAAGGCGATATGGCCGAACATTATCAGTTGAAGTGCCGTGAATGCGGCAAGTTGTGGGGCAACGAAGCGCGCTCGTTCTGTGACGAGTGCCTGTCACCGCTCGAAGTCACCTATGACCTCGAAGCGATTCGTCCCTTGTTTACCCGCAAGAACATCGAAGCAGGACCGACCAATATCTGGCGCTATAGCGATCTACTTCCTCTTCCTGAGGGCTACCAAGGCACTCTGCCAACTGGATTTACGCCTCTGGTCCATGCACGGAGGCTGGGCAAGCAGTTGGGAGTCACCAAGCTCTACGTGAAAAATGATGCCGTGTGCTTCCCCACTCTTTCCTTCAAGGACCGCGTTGTGGCGACGGCTCTGGCGGCCGCCCGCCGTTTCGGTTTCCAGGTGGTGAGCTGCTCCTCGACGGGCAATCTCGCAAATGCCGTGGCCGCGCAGGCCGCCCGCGAAGGTTTCGATGCGTGGATCTTCATTCCCTCCGATCTGGAACCGGCGAAAGTGACCGGCACGCAAGTCTTCGGCGCAAAGCTGGTGCGGATTGCCGGCAACTACGATCAGGTGAACAGACTCTGCTCGCAAATCGCCGAAAAATTTCGCTGGGGCTTCGTGAACGTGAACCTTCGCCCCTACTACGCGGAAGGTTCAAAAACTGTCGGCTATGAGATTGCCGAGCAGCTTGGCTGGAATTTGCCGGACAACATCGTGGTGCCGATGGCCGGCGGCTCGCTGATCACGAAAATCCGCAAGTCGTTCGGCGAATTGATCGCGCTGGGTTTGGTCGAGGAGAAGCGAGTGAAATTCTTCGGCGCCCAGGCGACCGGATGCTCTCCGATTTCCGACGCCGTAAAGCGCAAACTGGAACAGTTTGTGCCGCAGAAACCAGCGACAATTGCGCGGTCGCTCGCCATCGGGAATCCCGCGGACGGTTACTATGCCTCCCGCGCCATTCGCGATAGCGGAGGCTGGGCTGAGGATGTGTCCGATCGCGAAATCATCAAGGGCATACAGTTATTAGCGGAAACAGAAGGAATTTTTGCGGAAACAGCCGGTGGCGTTACAACCGGCGTCGCCCGCAAACTGATCGAGAATGGCTACATCAACCCGAGCGAAACGACTGTGGTCTGCGTGACCGGCAACGGCCTCAAAACCATCGACGCGATTTCGCAGGAGTATACACTTACTCCCGCGATTGAGCCGCGCTTGTCGGTGTTTGAGTCATTTATCAATGACCGGGTGGCTGCGGTGGCTGGCGACTAGCGGTCGCCCGAGTTGGTTTGAGTAGAACAGGCTTCAGCCTATTTGGTGTTGATTTTCCAGTGATAGCGAAAATCAAAAGAAGGCAGGCTGAAGCCTGTCCTACTGGCTGAACTTCCAGCAGAAAGCGCACAAAGAGAGGTTACAGAGCTCGAAAAGAATCGGCTCTAACGTAAACGATGAAAATCACTGTTGAGATACCCACGGCATTGCGGCGGTTTACCGACGGAGTTCAGACGATCGAATGCGGCTCGGCAACGCTGCCTGAACTGCTCGGCGAAATTGAACAACGCTTCCCGGCGATTAGTAAACATCTGCGCGACGAGGCCGGGCAAGTTCGCCGCTTCGTGAATATTTACGTCAACGAGGAGGACATCCGCTTTCTCGGCGGCAATGAGTACAAGTTCCGCGAGGGCGATCGCGTCCTGGTGGTGCCATCCATCGCGGGCGGAGCGCCGCAAGATTGATTGCGGATGAAGCAGATGCGGCTTCGGGAGAACTCGCAAGAGGCCCGGCTGGGACTTTCGTCTTGACAAATTTGGCTCCTGGTTTAGTCTTTATAAGTAGCAACGAAATGCAAGCGACGTAAAGCATCCTTCAAGCTCTTAGACGCGGCCCGCGAAGCGAAAAGCTCGCGGGCGTTTTTGTTTATGGGCGGAAGCGAGACGAATTCTAAGTTGTTGCGTGCGGAGAAATTATGAGCCCGGTGACGGACGAAAAAATCAAGGCGGTGCAAGCCGAGGCGGAGCGGTGGAGAGCGGAAGAAGTCCTACGCTGGGGTCTCGCGGAGTTTCACCCGCGGGCTGCGATTGCTTCCAGCTTCGGCGCCGAAGATGTGGTGCTGATCGATATTGCAGCACGCGTGCGCCCCGATCTCCGCGTATTCACTCTGGACACGGATTTCCTGTTTGCCGAAACGTATGAGTTGATCGATAAGATCGAGGAAAAATACGGCATCCGCGTCGAGCGAGTGAAATCCCTGCTGACGCCGGATAAGCAAGCCGAGCAGTTCGGGCCGAAACTGTGGACCATCGATCCGAACAA
>JBEKCU010000248.1:0-9115 GCA_050014735.1 Candidatus Acidiferrales bacterium
CGATGTCGTTGTAGCTCTCGGTGGCGCGCGCGATGGCTTCGGCTGCGTCCGCGACATACATCCATTCGCGAATGGCGTTTCCCGTGCCCCACACTTCCACTTCGCCGATTCCCGCCTGCTTGGCGTCGACCACTTTTCGGATCAGCGCGCCCAGCGCGTGAGAGCGAACGATGTCGAAATGGTCCCCGGGACCGTATAGGTTGGGCAACACCAGATGAATAGATTCAAAGCCTAGCTCTTGCCGGCAGGCCCAGGCATGAGCCCACAGCGCTTTTCGCGGCATTCCGTATGTCAGGACCGTGGGATGCATTGGGCCGTCCCACCAGCCGGACTCGCTGTACAGTTCCATTTCTCCCGGGTAGGTGCAATTGGGCATGATGTTGACGAACTTCTTGATTCCCGCGCTGCATGCCGCTCGCACGACAGCGAATCCGAGAAGCAAATTGTCCTCGAAAACGGCGATGGGACACTTTGCGTTGTATGCAATCCCGCCGACATTCGCCGCGCAGTGCACCAAAATATCGGGTTGGACGCGCCTCAGGTACGCCGTCAACGTATGCTCCTGCCGCGCGTCCACGCCGCTTCGCCGGCTGCACGTCTCCACCTGATATCCGCGACGGTGAAATGCGTCCACGACATTCGATCCCAGAAAACCTGAACCGCCCAGCACAACCACTTTCGTCATCTTCGTTTGTCCTACAGCACCGCTCCCGCGCACTTGTGCTTGGCCGTGCCTTCCAGAAGAATGGTTTCGCGCCTCAGGTCGGCATCCACCATGAGCCGCACTAGTTCGCAGAAAGAAGTGCGTGGACGCCATCCTAGCCTTGCTTCCGCGCGTCGCGCGTCGCCTTGCAGATATTCCACTTCGAGCGGTCGGATAAACTGCCGGTCCGCGATCACGTGCTTCCTCCAATCAAGGTCCAGATAGCCGAAGACCGCTTCGGTGAATTCCTGGACGGAATGCGATTCCCCGGTCGCCACAACGTAGTCGTCCGGCTCATCCTGCTGAAGCATCCGCCACATCGCATCGACGTATTCGGGCGCATATCCCCAGTCGCGCCGGGATTCCAGATTGCCAAGGGCAAGCTTCTCCTGAATGCCAAGCTTGATGCGCGCCGCGGCCTGCGTAATCTTGCGCGTCACGAAGGTTTCACCGCGCCGCGGCGATTCGTGATTGAACAATATTCCGTTGGCAATCCACATTCCGAAGCCTTCGCGATAGATCCGGCAAAGCTGGTAGCCGCACAGTTTCGCCGCCGCGTAAGGACTTCGCGGCGACATGATCGATGCCTCGTTTTGGGGCGGCGGCGTCGCGCCAAACACTTCGCTGGTGCAGGCGTTGTAAATTTTCGGGCGGATGCCCATCTCGCGCACGCTGTCGAGAAGACGAACCGTGCCCAGTACAATCGAGTCCGCGCTGTATTCGGGAATCTCGAAGCTCACCATCACGTGGCTCTGAGCCCCCAGGTGATATATCTCATTGGGCCGGATCAAGCGCAGAACGCGTCCCAGGGAGCTTCCATCGGTCAAATCGCCCCGAATGAAATCGAACCGCTCGCTGCCAAATGCCTGAAGCAGGTGGTCGATCCGTCCTGTATTGAAGCTGCTGGCCCGGCGCACCAGGCCGAACACACGGTAACCCTTCTCCAAAAGCGTTTCGGCCAAATAGGAGCCGTCTTGTCCCGTAAGTCCTGTAATCAGCGCGGTCGTTGGCATGGGCGTGTTCTTGAATTGCTTCTCTGAGCCGTCTTAGGAATTCCGGGCCGGGAAATGCATTCCGCTCGTCGGAGCTTGCGCGGGAACTCTTGGGCCAGACGAAATAAATTCCACGTCGGCAAGATCCACCTCTGCCGCAATCGACCGCATAATCGTGTCGATGGACAAGACGACTCTGTACTTTTGCTTCTGCCGCACCAGGAAGCCTTCAAAACCCTCGAGCGGCCCTCTCTTCACTCTCACTCTTCGACCGATTTGCAAGAAGGGATGAGGCTCGGCCCGAACCGGGCCGTTCAGTTTCCCGCGAAGCACGTCGATTTCCGCGTCCTCCAGAACGTAGCCGGGAAACAATGGAAGCTGCAGCTTGATTCGCCGGTCCTTCCACTGGCGCACGGATTCGTATAACGGCAGGATAAATTCCACAGAGCGCTGCGCAAGTTGTTCCGCCACGCGCCTCTCGTGATTGGCGCGCACGTGCGCGGCGTACCAGCGGAATTCGCTGCAGGAAGTCGCACGTTCACCTGCGCTCAAAAGTGATTGGGAATGGATCGCCAGCGCCATCTCTTAAATCCCTCTCTTCGTTCGGATACAGCTTCGCCCCGTCTCTTACAGGTCAATGCACGCTAACTATCTTCGTTCCAAATACTTACAGATACCTAAGCCAATTCGTCATGCTCTCGGGCGCGTTCTTGCGCTCGTTCTGGCGAAGCATCCCGCCGCCCATTTGAGCCGGTCCAGGCTCTGCGATGCGCAAGATTCAGAAGAGACCGATTGATGGATTGCCAGGAAAAGCGCCCTGCTGCGTCCCGGTAGATCTCCAGCGCGAACTCCCGCCGCGGGTCTTTTGGATCGCCTTCCGCCCAAAGAGTCTTTAGAAGCATCCAGATCACGCCGAACGAGAAGGCAAGCGCTGTTCCCAGCGAAATAATCAGAAGGCGCGGCGGAAACGATTTCTTCTCGGGAATGCTTGCGGCGTCCAGGACCTTAACGCTTGGCGTCTCCTTCACTTCCTGAACCTTTGCCAGTTCGTATTCCCGCGTGAGCGTTTCGAAGACCGCTTCCTGCACCTTGGTGCGGCGGTAAAGATCGGCGTAGGCGACACCGAGCAGCGGCAGCTTGCGGATCGAGGGATAGTGCGGCTCGCCTTGCGACGGCGCCGCCGATTCTATGGTTTTGTCATCGCCGCCAATTTTTTCGAGCTGGCTTTTCAGTTCCGCGATTTGCGCGCGAACCGACCGCACGTGGACATTGTCATCCGTGTAGATCTGTTTAAGGCCCTGGAGTTCGGACTCCGATGCAATCAACTGGCCTTGCAGCGTTGCCGCGCCCTCGATCATGGCTTTGCCTTGCGTTTGAATATCGATGGCGCCGTTGCTGCTCGCGAACTGGCTGAATTCCTTTTCAGCTTTCTCGAGGTCCGCTTGGACCGACTTCAGTCGCTCTTCCAGAAATTCGCGTTCGCGGTGCGCGGACGAAGTGCTCATCCGATTCACCACGCGGTTGAGTTCGTCGGTGTATTCCTGGGCGATGGCTGCCGCGCGTTGCGGCTGGCTGTCGGTAACCTCGATGGTGATGATTCCGTTTTTTCGGTCTTCGTAGACATCCGAATTGCCGGCTAGGTGAGCACGCGCATCCTCGGCATAACGATCGCGGTAGACTTTTTGCAGATGAAACCTTCCGACAATGTCGTCCTGCACCGTTCGACTCTGCAAAATCCCAATGAATAATGCTCCCGAACTTTTCAGCCCGAGGATTCCGCCCGCCAGCGATCCCAAATTGGAGCCCGCGCCGCCGCCGGCGGCTGCCAGCATGGCCAGTCCAGATGCGCCGCTGTTTTGGTCGGGCGGCATCAGCCGGGCAGAGGACACAAATTTCCGGGGAATCAGGAAAGCGACCGAAGCGGACAATAAGAATCCCACGCTCGTGATGCGAACGATGGTCCGCCGCCGGCACCAAACATTTCGGAGGCGGATCACCATCCTGAGTCTGCCTACATTCTCCTCCTCGTCGCTCATCGCGGAAGGCGATTCAATCATTTCGGCGGGCAGGTCCATCGCGGCTTGGTTCACTGCCACTCGGTCTTTTTTGTTCGAATATCGCGCTGGCTTCGGAATCATCTGAGCCGTCCCGGCGTAAAACCGATTTCCAAACTGGCGGTCACATTATTTTGAGGCCCGTTAAACAGGACCGGGAAACGCGAAATATGCTCGAGCTGCACCGCCGCTTTCATGTAAAACACGCCGCGAAAGTGCGTTTCGCTGCGCAACCCGTAGTCCTGCCATGCGCCGCCTTGCGGAATAAAATCCGCATTGACCGTATTGTGCTGATACGACAGTTGCAGCGTGTTTTGAGGCGAAACCCAATACGTCAGCCAGCCGCGAATCGCGCGGCCCTCGCGGCCTACCGTGTTCCCGATGATGTTGCCGTTGATTGTGTATCCGCCGAGATAGTAGCCGTCGGTATAGTTCAACTGTCCGCTGTTGAAGTTGTTTGAGTGAGCAACGGTTCCCGTCTCGGTGGACACACCCTCCATGTGAAAATCCAGTTTGGATATACCCGGAATGCGTGTGAGGTAGATGCCGGGATGCCATGGATTTCTTGCGGGATTTTCGATGGGCAGGATGTCGTCATCCGCGTAGGAATCGCCGTACAACACCAGGATATGCCGGACTTTTGGCACGTAGAACGTCCAATCCATCTCCGTCTGGTTGTGGCCCGGCACGTCATTGATTCGCGGATCGACGATTCCAAAAAAGCCGCCAAGGAAGCCGCTTGTAGTGAGCGGATAAATGCTGCCGGCGCCCCCTATGGTCATCGTTCGCGCGAATCCAAGTTCTAGAAACGGAAATGGTTTTACGTTTATCTTTTGTCCGAATTCAAATGGACGCGCAATATAGGCGTGTTCCTGCAGCCGTCCGAAGAACTGGTCCATCCGAACGGGCCCTAAAAACTGAAGAAAACCAGGCAGGCGAAGTGGTTCAGGGTTGACAATGCGAACCATGTCTACGGGTTCAATGTTGTCGCTCCACAACATGGAACCATCGGGTCCCGGCGTCCAGGACAGACTTTGCCTGCCCAGCACGATTTGCCAGTTGTCCAAGTTCACAGCGGCGTAGGTGTCCAGGAGTTGAATCCGATTGACGGCCGCAAGCGGACCAGATCGAACCTGCGACAGGTTCACGCCATCGATCTGCGCGATGAGATTTCGGACATTGTCCGAAAGAATTGGAGCACCGGGCGCGTGCTGGTACTCGGCGCGCACGTAAATCACAAGAGGTCCGGCAGCCGCGCTGAACGAGCCTCCCGCTTGGCCGTTTATCCCGCGTTCGAAGGGACGCCCAAAATCGTAGGAAACGGTCTGTCCGAAGTGGTAACCGTCGGTCAGAGGCGGTCCGCTGATGGACACAGTTCTGGCGTAAACCGATTCGAGGCTTGCCGTGAAGTTGCGCCCGCCGCCGAGCAAGTTCGTTTCATAGGAGAATTCCCGCGCCACTTGCAGCTGGAGCCGCGCCGCGCCTTCGTCGCCGTCGTGCGCTTGTTGCAATGCCTCCGCGGCTTCCTGCGCCAGGCGCGCGCACTCCATGCGCGTCCAGGGTTTCAGGCCCAGAATGTCGGTATTGATGTACCCGAGCGCGGCAAGCCGCTCGAATGCGGCATAGACCCAGCTATCGAGCGGCACAAAAGGCGATCCCATATCGCGCCGATCGCGCTGGTCTTCCCTGAATTCGGCTCCCGGAAAACCGTCCCAGCCGCCGCCTCCGACTTCCGGATCATGGTGGGCTCGATACACTTGACGCCCGATCAGCCACCCGATCGCCCCGCCCACAACCACGTCCGAAGGGAAATGCTGCGCCCCAAGAACGCGCGTGGCGCTTACCGCCGTAGCCAAACCGTACGCCGCAATCTGAGTGAGTGGACCGGGATATTCGTGGGCGATGACGCTGGCGATGGACCACGCCACGGCCGAATGGTCGGACGGAAAAGAGTCGCCGCCCCGAAAGAAGTTGCCGCGGCCGTGGTCCTGATTGGGCCGCTCGCGTCCGAGTGAATACCCGAAAGATGTATCGACAGCGAGAGAATCGATCGCCGCTTCTCCGGCGAGGATGCCCGTTTCTCTCCGGTGATCGTCGTGAGTCAGTTTGCCCCAAATGTACAGGCCCGCGCCGGCACCAGCCACGGAATACAAGGCGTAATTGGAAACACTGGAGTATCGATTCAACTTGGTCGCGCTGGCGGGCAGTGCGGGAGGAACAGCGCGGTCGGTCGCAAGGAAACCGCCGGCCACACCGGCCATCGGGAACAGCCAGCTCGCATCGGCCCAGCGTAGATGAGCCGGGCTGGTCCATATGGTCTTCTGATCGGACACCAGATGTTTCAAGAACGACGCCCCCAATGAATTCGACTTTTCGATCGGCGGTTCGTAATCGCCCGACGATGGCTCAGCGGCCGCTGGATTCGCCGTCCGCTCAATTTTTGTTGCCTCGACTTTTGTTTCAACTTTCATCTCAGCTTTCGCATCAACCGTTACGCTCGACGATCCCAGGCCTTCTTGCGGATCTTGATTGCCTGCGCGGGCGTTTCTGCAAATAACTTGCCCCGCGAGAAAGAAACAGCACGACAGCGCGATTTTTTTCCACTTGCAAAACATTCGCGTTTCAAGCCCTCAGTAATGCACGGCGATGAACACGGCGCTGGCGATGGAGGACGCCGTCTGAGCCGTTAGCAGAACGTTCTGCCACTGCGGTCCGCCGGCAATGGCACGTTCCGGCACGACCACGGTGTCGCCAGGCTGAAGCGACGCGGACAGCGATTCGCCGCTCCAGATGCCGCGCCTCGATCCGATTACCGTTCCATCGGCGCGAATCACGAAAATCCCCTTTTTGTTCCCGAGTTGCGTTGGACCTCCGGACTGCCCCAGATACCAGTTCGCGCTCTTGCCGGGATGGAACGAAACAGCCGTGGGATTGAATACTTGTCCCGTCACCATCACGTAGCTTGGCCTTTTAGGAACAACGAGCGTATCGCCCGCCCGGATTTCGACGTCCGCCGCAGTGTTTTTCCACCGATCGATTTGCGATGAGATGCGTATCGTGACGCGTCCCAGGACGGGGCTGGCGCTCAACTGCTCGATACTCGATTGCGCTTGTTGCACGGCCATTTCTTTTGCTGTTTTCTGTTTGCTGTCGGTTTCAGGAAGCAGTTCGAGGCTGGTTTGCGAATCCCGCAAGCGGGTCAGAAGCTCTGCCTGCTCTTTCGATTCCATTTCGCGCACTTGCGAGCGTTGCAGCAGGGCCCCATATGGATAGGCTTCCGGCGAGAACCCTCCGGCTCGCTCGAGAACCGAACTGAGACGCTCACCGGGGCATATGCCATAGGTTCCGGGATGGCGGATCTCGCCTTTTAACGTGATCGAAGCGCCCAGGTCGTTCCAACCGGGAAGTTGCCGGATCGTGAGCACATCGCCATTGTTAAGCGCGAGGTTCGAATTCGGATCGTTGGCGAGCGCCGCCGACAGAGCGATCACCCGATGCTCCCCCGTCAATGTTGTTAGCTCCGGCACTTTTCCGGACCCTTCTTCGGTCCCTTGGTCCGTCCATTGTCCTGTCCACCGATACTGCGTCAGGTCCGCTGTTTGCATGTCGGCGCCGGGCTTGAGTCCGCCGCCGATCCGAATCAAGTCCGCCACGCGCATATTCGTTGTCAGCGGATACCGTCCGGGCTTCTCCACTTCACCCTGGACATAGATTGTGTTCGGTTCAACCGCGTCCAGGCTTTTGTGAATCAGGAGGCGATCCCTCGGCTGCAGAAGAATATTTTCGGCGTCATTTCCCGCCAGCGCCTGGCCCAAGTCGATGCTAAAGATTTTGGATTTCCCGCCGGGAAGATATCGAAACACCTGCGCGTCCACGGTTTGAGCATCGGCCGCCAATCCCCCCGCCAGATGCACCGCGTCGATCAGACGTATTTGTCCGGAGGTTTTATACGTTCCGGGCGCGCGAACGTCTCCTAGCACCGAAACCGCCGGCGGATTTTCGAAATCGAATCGGCTGTAGATTCGGATCGTATCCATGGCGTGCAATACGGGAGCATGAGCCGGGTTGGAGAGAGCGTCGGCCAAATCGAATCCTTCGACGCTGGGGTGGAAATCGGGCGCGTTTAAGCGGATGATTTCGGCGTACTGATTTGCGGGTTCCGGGAGCAGGTCCTTGTACGAGGTGATCACATCCGTCAGGCGCATCTCCGGGCGGAACGAATAACGGCCCGGCCGGACCACATGGCCTTCGACGTAAATCGAATCCTGGTTGTACGGAGCGATCGGATAAATCCGGATGCGGTCGCCGTCATGAATTTCAAACGATTCGAGTTTCTTCGTCGCTTCCGAAGCGGTTTCGGAATCCGCGATATTCACGCCGATCATCGTCTGCTTTTCATGGGCCACGGTTCGTTGCACTTCGATATGGCTCAGCGTGGCGGCCGGAAGCAAGCCGCCGGCAAGCTCGATCACGTTCGCCAGACTTGTTTCGTCGCGAAGTTCGTAGATCGCCGGACGGCGAACCATTCCTTCCACGGTCACTTGCGATCCCATCGGAGGAATCTGCACGGTGTCGCCGTTTTCGAGGCGCTGCAGGCTGGTTTTGACGCCATGCAGAAGCAAGTCGTACATGTCCACGGTCTGGATCAATTGAGTCCCGCGATAATGTTTCAGCGTGCGCAACGACCCGCGCGAGGTCGGCCCGCCGGCCGCAAACAGCGCGTTCAACGGAGTGGAAAGCGAACTGATGTCATACGCGCCGGGGTGGCTCACATCGCCAACCTCATAGACCCGGATCGTGCGAAGACGCGCCAGCGAAACATCCGCGGAAACATCGTGAAATTGCGTTCGCAAAACCTGCTGCAAAGTCTCTTGCACTTCGGCCAAACTCTTTCCGCTAACCGCGATGGGACCCACTTCCGGCAAGCTCACCCGCCCTTCGCGGTCCACGGTTCGAGCAAGGCGTTGCGACACGCTGCCCCACAGGTCCACCGATAGTCCGTCGCCCGGACCCACGACGTACTCCGGACCGGCCGGAAGATCCATGGGGATGAGTTGAGAATTCTGTGAATTGTTTTCAAATACATCCGAGCCGAACCGGCGGGGCGCGTCAGGCCTCGGGACCGCTTGCACGTACATGTCATAAAGCGACGGGATGTATTCGTACGGGCCGGGCTTGCGAATCAAGTCCGGGGATGGAGAAAGCGGGGAAATGGCCGCATGCCCGCTCACAAACGGCATTGGCGATGCCCCGGAATTGTCGATCGACGGTTGACCGACTTCTCGATTGCTTAATCCGGTTGTGTCGAACGCCGCGTCGCCAGGAAATCCGATTCCCGCCATGTTCCCGGATCTGGCCAGAAAATC
>JBEKCU010000249.1:0-7106 GCA_050014735.1 Candidatus Acidiferrales bacterium
CGTGGATAAAAACCGCGAACATCTGCTCCGTTTCCAGATGGATCGCCACCATGGTCAATTCGATTGGAAACTCATGCCCGTCCCGGTGCAAAGCCCGCATTTGCATCGGCTTTTTCAGTAGTACCGCCTGTAGAGAAGACATCAGAAACCGAAGATGTTCTTCCTTGTCCGTGCCGTCACCCTCGATGGCAAGCATTCGAGAAAGACTCTTTCCGATGGCCTGGGAACGCGCCCATCCGAAAATTGTTTCCGCCTTCGAGTTCCAATCGACGATCGATCCATCCGAGTCCATTCCGACAAATGCATCGAACGTCGTCTCCACAATTCGGCGATAGCGCTGCTCGCTCATCTCAAGTTCCAATGTCTGAAGCGCGAAGCTTCTGTCGAACCGGGCGGTCAGCAGGACGACCCCAAGAACCATTGACGTGGCAATGATGATTCCGGTGGTCCCCAATGAGGAAATGCTTACTGCATGAGCAAGGCTTTGGGGAGATACAGGAGAGGGCACAAAGGTAGCGGCCGCCATTCCCGTGTAATGCATCACGGGGATGGCGAGTCCCATCGCCAACGCGCTGATCGGCTTCTTCCAACCACCCGCCGTTGTCTGTCCGCGAAGCCTGAACGTCAGCGAAATCGCGACGAACGAAATTGCGACGGCGATCACGATCGAAAACGCCACTATCCAAGGGGAGTACATGCACATTGCGGGAAGGCGCATTGCTTCCATCCCGATGTAATGCATCGCCGCGATTCCACAGCCCATCAGAACACTGCCCATCAGTTCTCTAAAGAATCCCATTCTTGCGCGGCTGACGACAAACAGGGCAACCGCCGAAGCAAGAATGGCAGCCAGCAGCGATAAAACTACGGTCGGCCAGTCATACATCACACGGACAGGAAGTTTAAGCGCAAGCATCCCGACGTAGTGCATGGACCAGATGCCAAGTCCCATCGCAAATGCCCCGCCGGTGAGCCAGATCCGGCGCGGCCTTGCTTGCGCCTGCGTCACCCTTCCGGCCAGATCGAGCGCGGCGTAGGAGGCTAGAATTGAGATAAAGACGGAAAGCGCGACCAAGTTGTGGTCGTAACTACCTACGAGAATCGGGTCCGGACTAGGCATAATTCCCCCTCAGGCCCTCATGCGGCCCAGGCACCACAAGATCAAGGTTCCATGGATGGGACAGGCGAACGCCGATTTTCCGATGAGAGGGATGGAACTAATGAAAAAACAGGGGCTAAATCAGGGGGCATTGTAATTTTGCTCTGAAAGCAAACCGAATGCAATATCGTTCGGGCCTTCACGACACCGCTTGTAAACTAGAGGCGCTCTGGTTCGGTTAACATCCGGTGAAATACCACCCCTTTTCTTCGCGGCGGCGTCATTAAGGTGTAATTCGCCTCTTCAGAGGCGAGGTTTTCCTTTCAATCATGCGATAAATCCCAGCGTCTGAAGACGCGGGCTACAGCGATCGACACTCGTACATTTGGATATCAACTGAGCCAGGCGATCCGCCATCGTGAAGGTCGGATTTGTGGGTTGTGGCTCCAAGCCTCTACAAAAAAACAAAACAAGCCGGGCGTGAGAGTCTGTGTGAGATTGTCGCAGTTTTTGTGGGTCGCGGCTTTAACCACGACATAAGTTCTGCAAAATCAATCCAGCTTCAAGCCGCTGTCTTCTTAATTTTCCAGTTTTCACACAAACTCCCTCGCCCCGGAAGCGCCGAGCGCGCTAGTGCGTTGGGGAAAACTTCGCGTCCACGGCTTCGTACATCGTGGCGCCCGGATGCCTGGCTTGTTCATAAGCGCTGATTCTGTCCTCGTGTTTGAGGGTAAGCCCAATGTCATCCAGACCCTCGAGGAGTACGTGCTTGCGAAATACATCGATGTCGAATTTGTACGTCAGTCCCGACGCGTCGGTGATGGTCTGGTTGGGCAGATCGGCGGTTAGCGAATAGCCCTCTTGTTTTTCGGTTCGTTTGAAAAGCTCATCGACCTGCGCTTCAGGTAGCGTAACGGGAAGAATTCCGTTCTTGAAACAATTGTTGTAGAAAATGTCGGCAAAGCTGGGAGCGATCAAAACGCGAAAGCCATAATCCGCAACAGCCCACGGAGCATGTTCGCGGCTCGAACCGCAGCCGAAATTGGCGCGCGCCAGCATCACCGATGCGCCCTTGTATCGAGGCCAGTTCAGAATGAATTCGGGATTCGGTTTTTCGCCGGGGAGATAGCGCCAGTCATAAAAAAGCGTGCGGGCAAAGCCCTGCTTCGTTTGCAATTTAATGAATTGTTTCGGGACCATTTGGTCCGTGTCGACGTTTACCCGATCGATTGGCAGGACAAGTCCTGTGTGCTTTGAGATTGGTTCCATCGTTCGCTCCAGCGCTCCGGCGGAGCGCAAAACCGCTACTCTGGCGCTTCCACGTTCCACTCGCGAATGTCCACGAAGTGTCCTTCGATTGCCGCAGCCGCGGCCATGATCGGGCTGACCAGATGGGTCCTGCTATCCTTGCCCTGGCGGCCCTCGAAGTTCCGATTCGATGTGCTGGCTGCTCGTTCACCCGGAGGCAGCACGTCCGGATTCATCGCAATGCACATGCTGCATCCGGCGTCCCGCCATTCAAATCCGGCATCGCGAAATATTTTGTCGAGCCCCTCGGCTTCGGCCTTCGCCTTGACTAACATCGAGCCAGGTACAACGAGGGCTTCCTTGACGTACTTGGAGATGTGTTTGCCGGCAACAACTCGCGCGGCAGCCCGCAGATCGTTCAAGCGCGAATTTGTGCAGGAACCGATAAACACGCGGTCCACCGGAATATCCACGAGGGCCGTGCCTGCCTTCAGGCCCATATATTCCAACGCACGTGCGGCGGCCTTTTGATCGTCAGGATCATGAAAAGAAGCCGGATCGGGCACCCGGTCGGTCACGCCCGTAACCATTCCGGGATTGGTTCCCCAGGTTATTTGAGGCGCAAGCGCGGAGGCGTCCAATTCGACTGTCGCATCGAACTTGGCTCCGGGATCGCTGGCCAGAGCTTTCCAGCTCTCGACCGCGTCTTGAAATTCCTTCCCGCGCGGGACATACGAGCGCCCCTCGATGTAGGCGAATGTCGTTTCATCCGGAGCGATCATTCCGGCGCGAGCGCCGCCTTCGATGGACATATTGCAAACGGTCATGCGGCCATCCATCGAAAGGGCGCGAATGGCGTCCCCGGAATATTCGACGACACGGCCAGTGCCTCCGCCGATCCCGATTTTTCCAATGATGGCCAGGATGATGTCCTTTGCTGAAACTCCCTTGGGACGTTTCCCGTTGACAACGATGTGCATTGTCTGGGATTCGTACTGGAGAAGGCACTGCGTGGCGAACACGTGCTCGACTTCGCTGGTGCCAATCCCGAACGCAAGAGTGCCAAAGGCTCCGTGCGTGGATGTGTGACTATCGCCGCAGACCAGGGTTTGGCCGGGCTGCGTAATTCCCAATTCCGGCCCGATCACGTGCACAATGCCCTGGTTCTTGCTAAACATATCGAACAGGGTTATGCCAAATTCATGGCAATTGCGTGAAAGTGCGTCAAATTGCCCCGCACCCGCAGCATCGAGCATGGGCAGATTACGGTCCTTGGTCGGAACGGAGTGGTCCATAACCGCGAATGTCAGGTCTGGCCGCCGGACTTTTCTTCCCGCAGCTTTCAGGCCTGCGAAGGCTTGTGGCGAAGTGGCTTCGTGAATCAAGTGGCGGTCGATGTAGATTAATGAAGGCTCCCTCGGCGCTTCGCGGACCAGGTGGGACTCCCAAATTTTCCGATACATCGTTCGTGTTGTCATATTTTTGCATCTCAGTTTAGCAGGCTAGGCAGATTTGGCAACCGAGGATGGCATTCTACTGAACGGCATTTTTCGAACACCGATCCAAAATGCTTGTTCGAAACAAATTCCAACGCGGTCAGAGCGTTTCACGGGGCCGTGTGGTGGTATAATACCGAGGAGTTTTGTCATCGCCTGCCACGCACCGGCCGGGGCCGGAGCGTTTATGGTGAAATCGGGGTCTGCACAGACGATTTGGCCGAGCCAATTGGCAAAGAGGAGCAGAAAAATATGGGCATTCAACTGCGTGAGCTTGCTACCTGGGCCCGAAATCGAAAAATCCTGGTGACAGTGTTCATGACGGTCACGCTTGCGATTGGCATGCTGATCGGGACGGTGATTTCTGGCCACGTTGGCGCGGCGCATCCTGTTACCGGCGCCGGCGGCGCCACGCCTTTGGCGATTCCCGACCCTGTGCAGTTGTCGAGCGCCTTCGCTTCCATTGTGAAGCAAGTGCAGCCGGCGGTGGTGAACATATCGACTACGCAGGTAATCGAGCGCAAGGGCCAAGGCAATCCCCATGCCCCATCCGGGCGCAATCGAGATCAGATGGGACCACCGGACGACGACCAGCAACAACAGCAGCAGCCGTTTCAGGATTTCTTTAACCGCTTCTTCGATTTCCCCGATCAGGGACCCACTGCCGAGCGCAGCCTTGGCTCTGGCGTGATCGTCGACAAGAAGGGTTTCATTTTGACGAACAATCACGTTGTGGACCAGGCCACCAAGATTCAAGTGGCGTTCGATGGTGACACAACGCCCTACACGGCCAAAGTGGTGGGGGTTGACGAAGAGACCGATCTTGCAGTGATCAAGATCGATGTGGGGCACGACTTGCCCTTCGCAAAGCTTGGGAATTCCGATTCCGTGCAGGTCGGTGACTGGGCGCTGGCAATCGGTAATCCGTTCGGTTTCCTCGAAGGCAGCGTCACCGCTGGAATCATCAGCGCCAAGGATCGCGGAAATGTGGGCCAGCAGTTTCAGCGATTCATTCAGACCGATGCCGCAATTAATCCCGGCAACTCGGGCGGCCCTCTCGTGAATATGGCCGGGCAGGTGATCGGCATCAACACGGCCATTATCACGGGTGGACGCGGAAACGAGGGAGTCGGCTTCGCTCTGCCGTCGAACACGGCGATCGGCGTGTATAACCAACTCGTCGCCAATGGGAAAGTGACGCGAGGTTCCATCGGAGTGAGCTTTACTGAGACGCAAGGCAACAATCCAATCGTGCTCAAGGAATTGGGCGCGCCCTATGGAATCGTGCTGCAGCGTGTTGAATCGGGCAGTCCGGCGGAAAAGGCCGGTTTGCAGTCGGGTGACGTGATCACGAGCGTGAACGGCAAGCCGGTTCACAATGGAAACGATCTGGTAAATCCGATTGCTTCTACTCCCATTGGCAGCAGCGTTCGTGTCACGTACATTCGCGACAAAAAAGAACACGAAGCTTCGTTGACGGTTGCCGACCGCACGAAAATTTTCCCGGATCGAGCCGGTAACGGGGCCAGCAGCGACAATGGTCCGACGCCGGCCGAGTTCGGCTTGAGGCTGGAGGATCTGGGAAGCGATCGCGCACGCCGCGCGGGGTATGAAAACATGAAGGGCGTGCTGGTTACGGCAGTCGATCCGGCCAGCTTTGCCGAGGATGTCGGGTTTGCTCGAGGCGACGTCATTACCGAAGTGAACCACACGGCCGTTGGATCGGTGTCCGAGTATCGCCGAATCGTTTCCGGTCTGAAGACGGGACAGGATGTCCTGTTTAAGGTCATGCGGCGAACAGGCAGCGATCAGTTCGATACCGTTTACCTCGCTGGGGCGGTCCCAGCTCCGGAGCAGTAAACCGACCTGATGCGTATAAGAACCTGGCTATCTTTTCTCGGGGCCGTGCTCATGTTGAGCGCGGCCCCTCTGTTGTATAGCGCAGGCCGTCCTGCGGGGGCGCAGACCTCGGCCCCGAAGAAAAAAGCGACGACGTCGAAATCCAAGAAAAGATCGAAAGCCACACCGAAAACCAGGACGCAGATGGCTCCCACCCCAGATCGGATTAAGGAAATTCAATCGGCGCTCCAGCGCGAGGGCGCATATGACGGCCAACCCACAGGAAGGTGGGACGAATCCACTGCGGACGCCATGAAGAAATACCAGGACAAGAATGGCCTGAATCCAACGGGAAAGATCGACGCGCTATCATTGCAAAAACTGGGACTGGGGTCCGAGACGGCTGGTAAGGGAGCGCCTGTGCCCACGGCATCCTCAACTCACAATTCTTCCCAAACAACGCAGTAGGACATGACATTTGCGAAGTAGCGCGTCCCACCGGCGGGCTTTCTGCTCCGATGGAGGCGAGACTCACGGCGAGACGCCGGTGCTAAAGAAACCCGTCCCCTCGTTCAAGCTTCGCGGAAAGTGAGTCACTACCAGTCGCCAGCATCCTTGAGCCGCGCTGAAATCCGTGCCATTCTGTTTGCTTGGATACTTTGAAAAAAAATGGCCACCCGAACCAAAGTCTTGTTCCTATGCATCGGCAACGCATGCCGCAGCCAGATGGCTGAGGCCATTGCAAAGCACATCGCCTCGGATGTAATCGATCCGTCGAGTGCGGGCCTGGTTGCGTTCGGTCAAATCACGGGCCCAACGCTGGAGGTACTCAGTGAGCACGGGATTTCAGCCGACGGCCAGCACTCGAAGACTTTACGATCGGAAGACGTGTCCGGAACGGAATTGTTGATCAATATGACCGGGCGCTCCAGCGATGCGATTTTCGACGCGGCGACACCGCCGGTCGAAGATTGGGACGTTGGCGATCCATTCGGGTTCAATCTCGCTGTCTATCGAAATATTCGCAACCAGATCGAAGCTCGCGTGAAAGACCTGGCTCAGCGGCTCCGCGAAAAGGTAAACTCGGCGGACGGCGCGCAAGCAAACGAAAGGGACGGGAAATGAAGCGGGAAACGGGGACCGATGCCGCGTGAAAAAACCAGCGTCTCGCGCGAAGACTACCTGAAGGCGATCTGGGAGATCGTGCAGGAAGAACAGGAGCCGATCAGCGCCCGCCTGGCCGAAGAATTAGGCGTCACGCCCCCGGCCGTTACGGCTGCGCTGAAGCGCATGACGCGCGACGGCTTGCTGGTCGTTGGCCGCGACGGACGCATCAGGCTCACGCGTAAGGGAAGCGTCCTTGCGGACCGGCTTGCGATGCGCCACCAACTCGCGGAAAAACTGCTCACGGAAGTCATCGGGCT
>JBEKCU010000250.1:0-10249 GCA_050014735.1 Candidatus Acidiferrales bacterium
AGCGAAACGGGACTTGTCGACATGAAGCGCATGCTCCAGGTCGTCCTCCGCGGGGAAGCTGAGGCGGACCAGGCCAAGAAAGAAATGGTCGAGGCCAATCTGCGCCTGGTGGTATCCATCGCGAAGAAATATACAAACCGCGGTTTGCAATTCCTGGACCTGATTCAGGAGGGCAATATCGGCCTGATGAAGGGTGCGGACAAGTTCGAATGGCGCCGCGGATATAAATTCTCGACCTATGCAACGTGGTGGATTCGCCAGGCTGTCACACGCGCCATCGCGGACCAGGCTCGCACAATCCGAGTCCCGGTGCACATGATCGAGACGATCAACAAGCAACTGCGAACCAGCCGGCAGCTCGTACAGGAGCTGGGCCGCGAACCCAATGCGGAAGAAATCGCCAAGCGCCTGGGCGTGCCTGTCGACAAAGTCCGCAAGACCAAGCAGATCGCCCAGCAACCCATTTCGCTCGAGACGCCGATCGGTGAAGAGGAAGATTCACACCTGGGCGAATTCATCGAGGACAAGTCTTCCGTGTCTCCGTCGGACGCCGCCATCAGCATGAGTCTCCAGGAACAAACGGAATCGCTGCTGAAGACGCTGACTCCGCGCGAAGAACGAGTGATCAAGATGCGTTTCGGGCTGGAAGATGGTTCGGAGCACACACTCGAGGAAGTCGGACACTCATTCGCCGTAACGCGCGAACGCATTCGGCAGATCGAAGCGAAAGCGCTGCGCAAGTTGCGTCATCCTTCAAGATCGCGCAACCTTCGCTCATTCCTCGAAAATAACGCTTAGACCTACATGCGCCGGGCTCTCATCAGTCGAGTCCGGCGCAAATACTTTCTGAACCGGTCGCAAAAGTACATAAACTGAAGAGTCCGTGCGGCAACTACGAAATTAGAACCTCAGCGGCTGAAGCCACACTGATTTTGTAATCTTATGTCGTGGCTGAGACCACGACCCACAAACATTTCCGGATTGTCACACTGGCTATGAAGCCTGTGCCGCTTTACTGCCCCGCGCGCTTAGCGGCTGGCTTGAGCGACGTCCAGGGCACATTCGGCGTAATGTGGCCCTTCCCATCGGTCGATTTGAGGTTTGCGGTCTGCATCAGCGAATTGATGCCTGAAACTTCAAACACGGCATCTTGCTGGTCAACCTTTACGTGTTCACCAATTTTGGGTGCGGCAACGTTGGTTCCGGTAGCCATGTGTGATTCCTCCTCGATATCGACGCAATCCCGAACGTCTTGCTAGTGGGCGGGTTCCTATACAGCATTCATACGCCTCATCGAGCGGAATAGCCAGAAGTATCATTTCGTCGTGACTGATTTGTGCCGATGTGGGACTAGACAGCGAGAATTGAGCGAAACTAAAGATGCCCAAGATTATGATATAGGTGCGTCCAACTTCAGACTTATCCTTCGTGTAATATAATGGTTTCGATATGCATGACTGGAAGAACTCGGCAAAAGGCGTTCTCGCAGGTGGATTGACCGGGATTGTACTTGGGCTTGTAGGCTTCTTATTGGCAGAGATTCCCGGAACACACGCGATGGGCGAAGTAATGTTTTTTCTCGTGCCACTGGGCGCGGGCTTCGCAATTGCGATGGTGGCGCAGAAACCGAGCAGAGCCGCCGCAGCCGCAATCCTTTCGACAATTGTTTCGCTTATCGTATTGATTACAACCGGCACTGAAACCCTATTGTGTGCGGTGCTGGTTCTTCCTCTTCTGTTTGTTGGCTTGTTCGCTGGTATCTGACTTGGAATTTTGTTCCGAAAGTTCACCGTAAAGAATGGGGAGCAGAATTCGACATTTACGGCGCTCGTTTTGGTATCAATGCCGCTGATAATTCTTGCCGGCCATCGCGCTGAAGTATCCACTCTAGTGCACCCTCGGCTGGAAATCATCACGTCGACGATTCGGCTCGCCGCAGAGCCGAGTGAGGTCTGGGCCGATCTCCAATCGTTCGACAGTGTAGCCGCGCAGAAACCATTCTTAATGTACATTGGGCTTCCCATCCCCGTTCGTTGCTCTTTGCGAGGAAGTGGCGTAGGGGCCACCAGAACTTGTTATTTCGATCGTGGATACATTCAGGAAACGGTTACTGCGTGGGAACCGCCCAACGTCATGGGTCTTTCCATTGATCGCACGAATTTGCCGGGGCGGCATTGGCTCAATTTTGAAGACGCCAAGTATGAATTACATCAAGACCGCGGCACGACAGTTCTGTCTCGCACGACGACGATCACTTCGAATTTGTATCCTGCCTGGTATCGGCGGCCGTTCGAGCGATGGGGAGTCGCCAGTGAGCATCAATACATCTTTGGCGACCTGATGCGCCGCCTCATGCCAGCTTCGTCCCAATAACGCGCACTGGGCCTTGCGCACTCCTAATTTTTGAACACTGACGCAGTTCCCCAAGATTGGATTTCCCCGCCGATTCCGATAGAATCATGAGAGGTAATTCATTGACAGATTCGCCTTCCAAGTCGCGCATCGTTGTGGGTTCGGACCACTCCTGGTCTAGCGCGAAAGAAATGATCGAGAAGTACCTCGAAGGCGCGGTGAGCTGCAAAATTACTGAAATGGATCCGCCACGCGAATATAAGACATGACGAGGCTGCGGGCTCTGCTTTTACACTGCACTTGCAAATAAAGCGTGAAGCCCGCTGAAATTAGATGAACACAAAACTCTCTCAACTCATGAATCGCCCGCTCGAGGAAGTCGATCCCGATATTGCGGAAGTTCTCCGTGAAGAAGGACGCCGCCAGGGGACCGGCCTTGAGCTGATCCCGTCGGAGAATTTTGTGTCCGAGGCCGTGCTGGAAGCGATGGGCTCGGTGCTCACCAATAAATATGCCGAGGGCTATCCGGGCAAGCGATACTACGGCGGATGTGAATTCGCGGATCGCGCCGAGCAGCTTGCGATCGACCGCGCGAAAGCCCTGTTTGGCGCGGAACACGCCAACGTGCAGTCGCATTCGGGCACGCAAGCCAACGTGTCCGTGTACATGTCCGTGCTGCAGCCGGGCGATTCCGTGCTGGGCATGAATCTGGCGCACGGCGGACACCTCACCCACGGGCATCCACTCAATTTTTCAGGAAAGATGTATAAATTTATTCCCTACGGCGTGAGCAAGGAAACCGAGACGATCGATTACGACGAACTCGACCGGCTGGCGCACGAGCACAAGCCGAAAATGATCGTCGCGGGCGCGAGCGCCTACTCGCGCATCATCGACTTCCCGCGCATGGCGAAAACAGCGCGAGATGTTGGCGCGCTTTTCTTTGTGGACATGGCGCACATCGCGGGACTTGTCGCCGGGGGCATGCATCCGAGTCCGGTGCCGCACGCCGATTTCGTCTCGACCACCACGCACAAGACGCTGCGCGGACCGCGCGGCGGCCTGGTGCTGTCCAAGCAGCAATTCGCCAAAGATCTTGACCGCATCACATTCCCTGGCACGCAGGGCGGGCCGCTGATGCACATTATCGCGGCCAAAGCCGTGTGCTTGAAAGAAGCCGCCGACCCCGGTTTCCGCGAATATGCAAGGCAAATCGTTGCGAACGCGCAAAAGCTGGCCGCCGAAATTGCCAAGGCGGGCTTCCGCATCGTCAGCGGCGGCACGGACAATCATCTGTTCCTGATCGATTTGTATTCGCGCGGAATTACGGGCAAAGATGCCCAACCGGCGCTCGACCGCGCGGGTATCACGGTGAACAAGAACTCGATTCCATTCGATCCTACCCCGCCGATGACTGCCGGAGGCATTCGCCTGGGCACACCCGCCATCACCACGCGAGGAATGCGAGAGCCCGAGATGGAACGCATCGCCACGTGGATTTCCGAAGTTCTGTTGCATCTGGGCGATGCCCAGCGCGAACAGCGCGTCCGCGCCGAAGTCGCCGACTTCGCCGTGCAGTTCCCTCTCTACACGCGCCGCTGGGACATTACACCGGCCCTGGCGGGGAGCCGCGATAACGCGCGCTGAGCGCGCGCCCCGATGCGTGTTGCCATCGATATCCGGCGTGCCGGCGATTTCGGATTCGGCACGTATATTCGCAACATCGTTAACCAATTCGGACGCAGCGACACCGATACCGAATACCTTCTGATCGGCCAGCGCACGCACCTGGAGCAGTTCGATCCGCTGCCGGATAACTTCAAGCTCCTCGACTACCCAGCCGAACCCGGCTCGTTCCACACTCACATGCATCTGCCTTTTGTGCTGCACAAGCGCAATGTCGATGTCCTGCACATGCCCTGGTTCTATGCTCCCGCTATCGTTTCAACCCGACTGATACTGACCGTGCACGATTTGACGGATGTGCTCGTGCCACCGCCGGGCGTGCCCGCCATGATGCAGGCTGGGCGATTATATTTTGCACGGCGTGCTCTCGCGCGCGCCAACCGCATCCTGGCCGTATCGCAGTCTTCCAAAAGAGAGTTGTCGCGGGTGTTCGACGTCCCGGAAGAAAAGATCGATGTCGTCTACAACGCGCTGGACGAACGATTTTTGCGCGAGCCGATGCCCGGCGATGCCGACCGTGTTCTGGAACGCCACGCGGTAACCGACCCCTTTGTGCTCTACGCGGGCAACATCAAGCCGCAGAAAAATTTGCCGCGCTTGATCGAGGCATTCGCTGTTGCGAAGGCGGAGCTGCGCGACCACCCGCGATATGCGAAGCTGAAACTTCTCTTGATTGGCGATTCGGCGGAGGAACATTCCGACCTGCGGCGCGCCGTGCTTCGTTCGCGGCTGCAAGCCGACGTGCGCTTTCTGGGTTTCGTGCCTCATCCCGTTCTGCGGGTTTTTTATTCTCGCGCGAGCGCGTTCCTGTTTCCTTCGCTGTACGAAGGCTTTGGGCTGCCGCCCCTGGAGGCCATGGCGCACGGCGCACCCGTCCTGACTTCAAGCGTATCTTCCCTGCCGGAAGTTTTCTCCCATGCGGCGCTGCTGGTGAATCCCGAAAACGTTTTTGAAATCGCGCGTGGAATCCGGCAGATTCTCACCGAGGATGTCCTGCGCGACACCCTTGTGCGACGCGGCTACGAACTGGTCCAGAAATATTCCTGGGAGCGATCGGCCGAGCAGGTCCGGGACGTGTACCGCTCGGTGGTTGCCGGCGAACTGGTGAAACCTGCGGTCGTGAAAACCTAGAAACTCAACACAGCGCGGCGGAGCCGCAACCAAACAAGTACAGGCGATATACCGGTGGGAAATATCTCTGAAACTAACAAATTTGCGCGGCTCGCAGCAATTCCGAGGATTAGTAGCACAGAGAACACTGAGTACACCGAGAAAGATAACGGAACGGGCCGAAGCCGATCTTACAGATCGGTTCTCGTAACATCGATTTCGAGTTCCCTCACGTCACCATCCCCGATCGAAAACGCGCGGACAGGCTTTGGTGCATCCGCAAGCGGCGAAACGATAAAATAGACTTGGTCGGAGTAGTAAGCTTGTTGAATGTCACGGGCGGAGGGAACGTTTTCGCTCGACGGATGCGAATGGTAGATGCCTAAATGTTCCAAACCTTCGACGCGCATCTGCTTGAAGAATCGAAATAACTCCCGAGGGGCGATTTCATAGGCGGTGGCGCTGGCGAGGGCATTTTTTGCGGGGAAAATTGCGGTGACGGTGCCGTCACGGCCGGCGAGCAGTCCGCAACACTCGATTCCTGGCTCGCACCGCGCGTGGCCGAGCATTTCCGTCAAAATGTCGGCGCACACGCGAATCGTACCGGCCATGCACGCCAGTGTAGCTCATACTGCGATTTAGTAGCACAGGCTTCAGCCTGTGTGGTTTTGATTTGCGCGAATTCGAAGAGAAGTCACACAGGCTGAAGCCTGTGCCACTCAAACAGTCACATTCAAACTGCCCGTGGTTGCAGCAGCAGTGCTCGCGGCACCGCTCGAAGCAGGCGCGGCGAATCCGCCGATCTGCTGCAGATCGCTCTGAAGCGTCGCGAAAGCCGATTGGGCTCCCGAAAGATTTCCGGCTTGCAGGTCCTGCGCCAACGAACTGAAGGCCTGAACAATCGGATTATTCGAGGACGAGGATGAGGAAGAGGCTGCGGTAGACGAAGAATCTTGCGACCCTCCCCAGTGGTGATGGTGGTGATGCCCGCTTACTTGCGAGCCGCTCTGCTGAAGATCTTGCTGAATGTTTGCGTAAAGCTGCTGCGCCCCTTGCAGGTTTCCGGACTGGAGATCCTGCCCCAGCTGGCTAAACGCTTGCGCCAGTGGGCTTTGCGCGGTCGCCGTGCTGGCAGTGGTGCTGGCGGCGGAGTTGGCCGTGCTGGCAGCAATGGCGCTGGTAAAGCTGGATGGAAGTTGCTGCGAAAGGGTTGTGAAGTCCGTCTCCGCCTGCGTCAAATTGCCGGATTGCAAATCCTGCCCCAACTGTTGGAATTCGCTTTTTAGACTCTGAAAGTTGGATTGGTTCGTTTGGCTGTTTTGCGGTGAGCTGATCGCCGAGAGAATGCTGCTCGCAATACCTGTGACCGACATATTTCACCTCTTAAAGTTAATGACCCAAGAAAGCATTTTTAAATTCTAATTTCTCATACCATCTCAAAAGAGTTATCGGCAAATCCCTTGAGAACCTTAATCTCACCTTGCGCTGTGCGGGTCCTAAGCGCCGACGGCAATGTCGTTAGTGCAAGACATATGCCAAATTATCGACCAAAGATGGCCCTCCAAAACAGTTGAAGCAAAAGGATTTATATCCAGCGCGAGGGCTTGCCGGCCGTAAGGAGTAGGCAATTTTGGGGCTACGGCACCCGCCGAGACCCGGCAAATTTTGCCCCGAATTGAAATATGTGTGCTGTACTGGAACGTCAGTTCGTTTATGCAGGGAGAATTCTGAGGGAGAAGGATGCCAGGACATCCGACAGGAAGTCCTGGCAACTCCGCGAAGCGAAAGCGTTACGCCTTTTGCGCCGCCCGGCGTAGAAACGTTGGAACATCGAGATCTTCCGCAGCCACGGTATTTTCCTTGTGTATAACTTCGTTTACGACGGGACGCGGGGCTTCCTGCGCGCGCCCGGCATTCCAAGTCTTGGGCAGATAGGCCGGCTTCTGGTGAGGCTGACGCCTGGCCGCCTCGCGGAATCCGGCTGCGATGACGGTGATCTTGACCTGCTCCTTCATGTTGTCGTCCATGACGGCGCCAAAAATAATGTTGGCGTTCTCATGCGCGGCTTTCTGGATCACGGAGGAGGCTTCGTGGACTTCGTTGAGCGTCAGGCTGGACGAACCGGAAATATTGATCAGGATGCCTTGCGCGCCCTGGATCGAATTGTCCTCGAGCAAGGGGCTGTTGATTGCGCGGTTGGCGGCTTCGACCGCGCGATTCGAACCCGACGCCACCGCTGTACCCATCACGGCATATCCCTGCCCCTGCATGATGGTTCGAACGTCGGCAAAGTCGCGGTTGATGATGCCGGGAATCGTGATGATGTCGCTGATGCCCTGCACAGCCTGGCGGAGAATATCGTCGGCGATACGGAAGGCTTCGAAGAAGCTCGTTCCCGCTTCCACCGTTTCCATCAGACGCTCGTTGGGAATTACGATCACGGTGTCCACACAGCCGACCAACTCGGAGAGGGCCTGCTCGGCCTGTTGCTGGCGGCGCTTGCCTTCGAAAAGGAATGGCTTGGTCACGACAGCGACTGTGAGCGCGCCGAGTTCGCTTGCAAGCGATGCAACCACCGGGGCCGCGCCGCTGCCAGTGCCGCCGCCGAGACCCGTGGTGAGAAAAATCATGTCCGAGCCTTCGAGCGCTTCGATGATTTTGTCGGTATCCTCGAGCGCGGCTTTGCGCCCGACCTCGGGATTGGCGCCCGCGCCGAGTCCCTTGGTCAGCTTGCTGCCGATCTGCAGCTTGATCGGCGCCTGTGAGAGCTTGAGCGCCTGCAAGTCCGTGTTGGCGGCAATGAACTCGACGCCCTCGACCTTGGCACGAATCATGCGATTGACGGCGTTGCATCCTCCACCGCCGACGCCGATGACCTTGATTTTCGCGCCCTGTTGATGTTCTTCGCTAAACGAAATACGGATTCCCGGGTCTTTCGCCGTCACGTCCTTTGCCGTCATCTTCGTTCCTCCGTCAAAAAAGTGGCCCTGCGCCGCCGGAGTTTTCCGCATCATCCACCAGCGAACATGCTCTTGATTTTTGCCACAAAAGTCGCGGGCCGCTGCGTCGCCTGACGCCGGGCACGCGCGCCATACAGCAGCAGACCGACCACCGTTGCGTATTCAGGCTGGGAAAGTTGTTCGGGCATTCCCTCAAGTCCACGCGGCGTAGCCAGGCGCACGGGCAAATTAAACATTTGCTCGGCCAGCTCGGCGAGTCCCTTGAGATGTGCCCCTCCGCCGGACAATACCAGGCCGGCGGGGATCAGCGCGCTAAAGCCGCCGCGCTGGAGTTCATCGCAGACCAGCGAGAGCAGTTCGTGCGCGCGCGGTTCGGCGATTTCATTCAACATTCGGGTGTAGACAGTGCGCGGCGGGCGGTCGCCGACGCTGGCGATTTCAATCGATCGATCTTCCAGGATCAGGTCCTTGAACACGCATCCGTGCTCGCGCTTGATCTTTTCCGCTTCGGGAATCGGCGTGCGCAGCCCCACGGCGAGATCGTTTGTGAAATGGTCTCCACCCACCGGGATGGCCGCCGCGTGACGCAGCATTCCATTGCCAAAAACGACGAGTTCCGTCGTGCCGCCGCCGATATCCAGCAGGCAGCAGCCGAGTTCGCGTTCATCCTGGGTGAGGCAGGATTCCGCCGAAGCCAGCGGCTCGAGAACCGTGTCCGCGACTTCGATGCCCGCCTGGTTCACGGCAATCACCAGATTTTGCATCGCCGAAGCCGAAGAGGTTACCAAATGAACGTTGACTTCCAATCGCTGCCCGACCATGCCGAGCGGGTCGCGAATATTGTCGTGCGCGTCGAGAAGAAATTCCTGCGGAAGGACATGAAGCACCACCCGATCCTCGGGCAGGGTGATGTTGCGCGCCGCATCCACCGCGTGGCGAACATCGTCGCGGTTAATATCGCGCGGACGATTGCCCAGGGTGATTCCGCCGCGGCTGTTGACTCCGCGAACGTGACTACCGGCAACACCCGCAATCGCGCGCTCCACCGGCACATGAGCGACACCCTCGGCTTCCTCGATCGCGCGCCGCACGGAAGTCGCCGCCGCGCCGATATTCGCAATCAGGCCTTTGCGCAGGCCTTTCGATTCCGCCGCGCCCATGGAGATGAATTTCACGCGGGAATCGTCCACTTCACCGATGACAGCGCATGTCTTCGTGCTCCCTACGTCGAGCGCGACAATATACTTGTTTTGCTTTGTCAACCCACCGCTCCTTCTCGTTCGTCCCGCCAGGCGGCAGACGCCGCTGGGCGAGAGACCTGGAAAATTTCGCTAATGCTGCTTCACCACCGCTTTCGCGCGAACGGACGTGCCCCCAGGAATGCTCGCGGCCACCGTGCCCATTTCCGGATTCACCACTACCTGCCGCGCAAACCGCAGATCCACCGAGTCAACGCTGCCGGCCCCCGCGCGCCACTGATCGATATTTTCCGCAAGCAGACGATACCGGTTGCCGAAATCCGAATTGCCGAAATGCACAAGAATCGCCGGCGCATTGGCAAGCGCCGATCCCAATCCGGCGAGCGTCGCGCGCAAATCCGCGGCATCGGAAAGATCCGCCTCGCTGATGCGATCGTCCGCGCCCGGCTGCACAAGCTCAATTTCCTTCATGAACTGAACGAATAAATTCATGCGCTGCTCGCGCGACTCGCGCGGCATGGATTCGTCGATGCCGCTGACGACCGGAAAATGGAATTCGGATTCGGCGGGTCGCTCCAGAATCATGCCGTGCGAATCCACCAGGGAAAGATCGCCCTGCGTCCGCAGAAACGCCACCGGCGTGCGTTCGGTGATTTCCACGCGAATCCGGCTCGGAAGCACCCGCTGCACTCCCGCCTGTTCGACCCAGGCCAGGGATTCGATCGCCTTGCGGCGCTCCGTCAGAGGGACGCGAACGACGCTGCGCCCCAGGTCCGCTTCAAATTTTTCGGCGATGGCGCCGTTCGCCACGAACCGGTTACCCGCGATTTCGATTTGATCGGCGCTTTCCAGCATCACGCTTGGCGAAAACAGAAAGTAATGGGCCGCCTGATAAAACACGAATCCGGCGGCAATCGCGGCAATTCCTCCCGCGAGAACCCG
>JBEKCU010000251.1:0-6979 GCA_050014735.1 Candidatus Acidiferrales bacterium
GGAGGCGTCAGGAACAGAAATTGGAGAAACGGCGCCTGGACACGCGAGTTTCGGTTTCAGAGGGACGGGCTTCAGCCCGTCCGAACACGCTTCTAAGGCGGGGGCTTTAGCCCCTGACGCCGTCGAGGACAATGAGACAATTGCGCGCAACAAACGCATCCTCGATGGCGTGGTGCGCGGTATCGCGCATTACGGCAATTGCTTCGGGGTTCCCACCGTTGGCGGCGAAGTGCAATTCGAGCCAGGCTATTCCGCGAACCCGCTCGTCAATGTTCTGGCGCTCGGAATCGCGAAAAAGAAAGATCTGTTTTTCGCTAAAGCGCGCGGCGCGGGCAACCCTGTGATTTACGTGGGGGCTAAAACCGGGCGCGACGGCATTCATGGCGCGTCGCTGCTGGCTTCCGCGGAATTCACCGAGGAATCGCAGCAGAAACGGCCTAACGTGCAAGTCGGCGACCCGTTCATGGAAAAGCTGCTTCTGGAAGCATGCCTTGAAGCCATGCAGACAGGCGCAGTGGTCGCGATTCAGGACATGGGCGCGGCCGGGCTCACCAGTTCGTCGTGCGAGATGGCATCGCGCGGCGGTCTCGGCATTGAAATCGAACTCGCGCGTGTGCCGCAACGCGAGCCCGGCATGACTCCGTACGAAATGATGCTGAGCGAATCTCAAGAGCGCATGCTGCTGGTTGCTGAGCGAGGGCGCGAGCGCGCAGTGCTCAGCGTGTTTGCGAAGTGGGGCCTCGACGCCGTGGAAATCGGGCGCGTCACCGAAGATGGCCTCGTCCGAGTGCTGCATCACGGAAAAATCGCGGCGGAAATTCCCGCGCATCCGCTTGCTGAAGAAGGTCCCGTTTACCGGCGTCCTCTCGCGGCGCCAACTCCGGTTGCGAATGAACACCTGATTGCTTTTGCCGCGTCCGGCGCCGACCTGACCGAGAATTTTCGCCGGCTGCTGGCGGCTCCCCCAATCGCATCGAAGCGCTGGATCTGGGAACAATACGATTACATGGTGCGCACGAATACATTGGAAGGTCCGGGAACGGGCGATGCAGCCGTGGTGCGGGTCAAGGGCACGAAGCGCGCGCTGGCGCTGGCGAGCGATGGAAATGGCCGCTGGTGCAAACTCGATCCGTTTGCGGGCGCACAATTCGCGGTGGCCGAAGCCGCGCGCAATGTGGCGTGTTCAGGCGCGAAACCATGGGCCGCGACGAACTGCCTCAATTTTGGCAATCCGGAAAAGCCTGAAGTGATGTGGCAATTCAGCCAAGCCATCGACGGCATCGCGGCAGCGTGCACCGCGCTGGAAATTCCCATCACCGGCGGGAATGTGAGCTTTTATAACGAGACGCTCGGCCGATCGATCGATCCGACGCCGGTCCTAGGTGTGCTGGGAATCGTCGAAGACGCATCGCGCGCACTGGGGATGGGTTTCCGAACCGAAGGCGACGCGATTGTGCTGCTCGACGGGCGTACCGCCGCGGCAAAAAACGCCGGAGCTGTTCCTGAAAACAACGCTAGGGAATTTTCTTCCTCCGAATACGCCCGCACGATTCGCGGAATCGTGGCCGGCGCGCCGCCGGCGGTTAACCTCGAGGCGGAAAAACGGCTGATCGCGCTGCTGGTTTCACTCGCTGCCGAAGGAGCATTGCAATCCGCGCACGACGTTAGCGATGGCGGCCTCGCCGTCACTCTGGCGGAATCCTGTTTTGCCAGCAACGGTTTGTCAGCGCGCATCTCGCTTACAGGTAGCGAATCCGACGAAGCCGCGCTATTCGGCGAAGGCGGAGCGCGCGCCGTCGTATCGGTTACCCCCGAAAATCTTGCCCGTGTGCATGAGATTGCGGCACAATATGAAGTGGCTTCGCTGGAAGTTGGCCGAGTCACCCAAGGCGAATTCCGCATCGAACTAAATGGCAGGATCGCGGTCAGCGCTGACGCCTCCTCTCTCGCTGGCATCTGGAACGGAGCTTTGGAACGGCTCCTGAGCGTGAAAGATCTCCGAACGACAAAATGAGCCACCTGATCCAAATCGAAAACGACAGGTTTCACGACCATTGCGGCGTGTGCGGCGTCTTCGGCCGTCCCGAAGCGGCAAAATTAGCATACCTGGGACTTTACGCTCTGCAACATCGCGGCCAGGAATCTGCCGGTATCGTTTCAAGCGACGGGCGCGAGTTGCATCTCGAAAAAAGCATGGGCCTGGTGGCGGATATTTTTCAGCCCGAGGTGCTGGCGCGGCTTCCCGGCGACGCGGCTCTTGGACACACACGGTATTCCACCGCCGGGGACACTTCGCTGATGAATGCGCAGCCGATTGTGATCGACTGCAACAAGGGAAAACTGGCGCTTGGCCACAATGGCAACTTGCCGAGTGCCGCGAAGTGGCGCCGCACGCTCGAACATCGCGGGTCCATCTTCCAGACGACAAGCGACACGGAAGTCATCGTGCATCTGGTGGCGCGCAGCCAGGCACGAAATCTTTCGGGCGCGCTGGCCGACGCCCTCAATCAAGTCGAGGGCGCATATTCGCTGCTCGTGCTGACGCGCGACGAAATGTATGCACTGCGCGACCCGCGTGGATTTCGCCCGCTCGCTCTGGGACAGCTCGACGGCGGATGGGTCGTCGCTTCGGAAACCTGCGCGTTCGATTTAATCGGCGCAACCTACGTCCGCGACGTCGAACCCGGCGAGATGCTGCGGATCACGCGCAAGGGACTCGAGTCGCTGCGCTTTGCCACCGAAAAACCTTTACAGCAGTGCATTTTCGAGCATGTCTATTTTGCCCGTCCGGATAGCCTCGTCTTCGGCCGCGTGGTCGAACAAAGCCGCGAAGCGTTAGGCCGCCTCCTGGCGCGCGAGCATCCGGTCCCCGCCGACATCGTCGTGCCCGTGCCGGACTCGGGCGTGCCGGCGGCTATTGGCTATTCACTGGAATCCGGTGTGCCATTCCGCATGGGTCTGATCCGCAATCATTACGTCGGGCGCACATTCATCGAGCCGCAGCAGGCCATCCGTGACTTCGGCGTGAAACTGAAGCTCAATCCCGTGCGCGGAATGCTCGAAGGCAAAAGAGTAGTGCTCGTTGACGATTCCATCGTTCGCGGCACGACCAGCAGGAAAATCGTGAACCTGGTGCGCGAGGCCGGAGCAACGGAAGTCCATGTGCGGATCAGTTGTCCCCCGTCGATTTCGCCGTGCTACTACGGCGTGGACACTCCGACGCGCGAGGAACTGATCGCCGCCGACGAATCGCGGGGACGCCCCCGCCTCACGCAAGAAGAATTCGACGCGTTTAATGGAAAACTCGATCCTCGCCAGCGTTCGATCGAGGAAATCCGGCGTTTTCTCGGCGCCGATTCTCTCGGCTATGTTTCGCTGGAAAGTCTGCGGCGCGCGGTCGGCGATACGCGCGGATCGTTCTGCACGTCGTGCTATACCGGCGTGTATCCGGTGGACGGAGCGCAAGCCGAACTCGACGCTCCAGCCGCCGATGCTGAAGAATTGCCAATTGTCGAAATCCAGGTGGTGCCCAATGAGCGGTGAAGAAACTATCCAGGTCGCGCCCGAGCCGAATCCCGATCCGAAGCCCGAAACAGCAGCGGGTCCGAAACACGATCTGAGCAAAATCATCCTGCGGGAGGTATTGTCCTGGCTGTGGGTGATCCTCGCATTCCTTTTCATCACGGGAACGATCGTGCAAGCCCGCGTGATTCCATCAGGCTCGATGGAGAAGACGCTGCTGGTCGGCGATCATCTGCTGATGAGCCGCTTCGGCTACGACGCCGAAGTGCCGATGACGCAGTTGCACATGCGCCTGTGGCGCGAACCCCACCGCCAGCAAATCATTGTGTTCCGCGCGCCCCTTCCTGGGAATCCGGATTACATCAAGCGGTTGATCGGATTGCCCGGCGACGAGCTTGAAATCAAGGAAGGCGTCGTCTTCATCAATGGAAAACAGCTCGACGAACCCTATCGAGCGGCGCCCCCCAATCCAACCGACAATTACGGCCCGGTAACCGTCCCCAAGGGCGAATATTTCATGATGGGCGACAATCGAGACGATTCCTATGACAGCCGGTACTGGGGATTTGTGCCGCACGAAAATATCATCGGCACGCCAGTGATGGTTTACATGTCCATCGACGCGCCGGGGGAAGCTTGGGATCCCGGACACATCCGCGACCGTATGTCCACCTACGCGAGCGTGTTTTTGCATCCCAGCATCGTGCGCTGGCGCCGCATCTTCAAAGTGTTTTAGTTCAAAAGGTGTTTTAATTCAACCAGGGCAAGCCGCCCGGCACCTCTCGCCACGGCAGAAAGAGTTCAATCTTCATGGATTATGCTGAAGCCGGTGTGAATATTTCAGTTGCGGATCAGGCCAAGCAGCGCATTCGGCGCCTCGCCTCACGGACGTTTACCAAGGGAGTGATCGGAGGCATCGGCTCGTTCGGCGGCCTGTTCGCGCTCGATAAAAAATGGAAAGAGCCCGTACTTGTTTCCAGCGCCGATGGCGTGGGGACGAAGCTGAAAGTTGCCGTAGCAGCGGGAATCCACTCGAGCGTTGGCGGCGATCTGGTAAATCACTGCGTGAACGACATCCTGACGCTCGGCGCGGAACCGTTGTTTTTTCTCGATTATCTGGCAATGGGCAAGATGGACCCAAATATTGTCGAGCAGGTAGTCGATGGCATGGCACGTGCCTGTCATGCAACCGGTTGCGCGCTGATCGGCGGCGAAACAGCCGAGATGCCCGGTTTCTACGCACCGGGCGAATACGATCTGGCCGGCTTCATCGTTGGAGTCACCGAACGCGCAAGCCTGAAGAAAACGAACGCGGTAAAGCCGGGCGATCTTCTGCTCGCACTCCCCTCGACCGGATTGCACACCAACGGCTATTCGCTGGCGCGCAAACTGGTATTCGATCACGCGGGCCTGCACCCGGAATCCTACGTTGCTGAAATCAGCAACAAAATCGGGGCGGAACTTCTACGCCCGCACCGGTGCTACTGGCCCATGCTGAAGACCACTGTCGCGCGCGGGTGGCTGTCCGCGATGGCGCATATCACCGGAGGAGGCATTCCGGAAAATTTGCCGCGTGTGCTGCCGCGCGGCGTACAAGCGGAAATCGAGCTGGGCTCATGGCCCGTGCCGCCGATTTTCTCGTATCTCGC
This sequence comes from Candidatus Acidiferrales bacterium, assembly GCA_050014735.1. GTDB lineage: Bacteria > Acidobacteriota > Terriglobia > Acidiferrales > UBA7541 > Palsa-360. The sequence goes on from JBEKCU010000251.1 coordinate 5,172, forward strand.
GGGACTCGGGAAGCTCGAGCGCGACGAATTGATGCGTACGTTCAACATGGGTGTGGGCATGATTCTCGTGCTGCCGCCGGAAAATCATAAAGCAGTGGAAACCGAGCTGAAGCGCCGCCGCGAGAAATTCTACAGGATCGGCCACGTTCGGCGCGCCGATCCGCGCAAGCCTCAAGTTGTGTTTACCGGCAAACTTCCGTTTTAGCTGCTTCTTTGCCTCTTGTTTCCCTGCTTCCTTGCTTCATTGACGCGCGGTCCGGCCCGCGATATAAGTCCACTTCAGTTCGACTTTGCAGCCGCCGGGCTGCCATCGTGGAGGCCCGCTTATGTTCTGCACTCGCTGTGGTCTAAAGGTGGAAGAAGGAAACCGCTTTTGCAAGAACTGCGGGCAGGAGGTTGTGGTTCCCATAGCAACCGCGCCTGGCGCAGTGAATGTGCCGCCCGCGCCTGGCGGAGGCTACCACGCTTCAGTTCCCACGCCGCTGCCGTACGCGGGATTTTGGCCGCGCGCCGCGGCATACTTGATCGACGGTGTAATCCTGGGAATTCCGTTCGGGCTCGTTGCACTGGTTCTAATATTCTTTCTAGGAGGATTTGGCGCCATGCTGCACAATAGGACGGTAGACCCTCGCGCCGCCGCTGCTTTCGTTGCACCTCTCTTCTTGAGTTTCCTGTTTGCGATGATATTTTTTGTGGGTTTGCAGTGGTTGTACTTCGCTGGTATGGAAAGCTCCGAGCGGCAAGCGACGTTCGGTAAATCGTTAATGTCCTTGCGCGTCGCAAATACCGAAGGCCAGCGGTTGTCTTTCGGCCATGCCACCGGACGCTTCTTCGCGAAAATTATTTCTGGAATGATTCCGCTGGGTATCGGCTATATCATGGCCGCCTTTACCGAAAAGAGACAGGCCCTGCACGACATGATTGCCGGCACGCTGGTTCTGCATAAGTAGGTTGAGCTAGCGCATTTTGTGGCAAAGGCTTCAGCCTGTGAGGTTTGGGTCCCAGCAAATCCGAGTGCACGCCGGTTCTCCTTTGCCACGTCACCTCAGGACTTCAGGGCTTTAAGGCCCCTATTTATGCGAGTCAGATTGACCGACCTGAAGGTCGGTCTTCCTAAAGAGCACTTTCAGGCAAAATTTCTTCTATTCCCGATAATGTTCCTTGAAGTTCGAAACTCGAGTGCCAACACGCCAACTCGCGGATTGGATGCTTCGCGCGGTTATGCTAACGTCTTTGCCTTATGTCCCATCGCATTGGAGTACTTCTATCGGGGCGTGGTTCGAATTTCGAGGCGCTTGCCGACAGCATCGCGGCCGGGCGGATTCCGGGCGCGGAAATTGCTATCGTGATCAGCAACCGCGATGATGCGCCGGGCCTGGCACGGGCTGCCGAGCGCGCAATTCCGTCGAAGGCGATTCCGTCGAAAGGGCTTGCGCGCGAAGCCTACGACAAAATCGTGGTTGCGGAGTTGCAAAGGGCGGGCGTCGAGTTGGTTTGTCTCGCGGGTTTCATGCGGCTCTTGTCGCCCCACTTTGTGGCGGCGTTTCCTCAGCGGATTGTGAATATCCACCCGTCGCTGCTGCCGTCATTCCCTGGGCTCGAGGCGCAAAGGCAAGCGCTGGAATACGGCGTGAAGTTCAGCGGGTGCACGGTGCATCTGGTGGATGAAAATCTGGATGCCGGGCCGATCCTGGCGCAATCCGTGGTACCCGTGCGCGATGACGATACCGACGAAACACTTTCCGCGCGGATTCTTGAGGAAGAGCACCGTCTATACACCGAAGCCGTGCGCCTGATTCTTTCCGGCC
>JBEKCU010000252.1:0-6963 GCA_050014735.1 Candidatus Acidiferrales bacterium
CCACTCGAGATGTTCCAGGAATGGGCAACATTACCTGAGAACGCCAGAGCAGCCACGCCAGGGCAAGTTGCGAAGGGGTTATCTTCAACTGTTCCGCCGCTCGCGCGAGGGCGCTGGCGGTTCCTGACAATCGCCCGGCTGCTAGTGGAAACCAAGGAATAAATCCGATCTTCTCACGTTCGCAGTAATCGAGAACTTTTTCGGACGCACGATCGGTCACGCTGTAGCGGTTCTGCACGGTCACAATCGGAACGATCGTTCTTGCGAGTTCAATTTGACGGACGCTTACTTCCGACAGTCCGATGTGTTTGATTTTGCCCTGAGCCTGTAGCTCCTTCAGCGTGCCCAGTTGATCGTCCGCCGGCACTTTGGGATCGATGCGGTGCAGTTGATACAGATCGATCCGCTCGAGCCGCAACCGTCGCAGGCTCCCCTCGCACGCCGCTCTCAAGTGCTCGGGCTTGCCGTTCTCGACCCAGCGATCCGGACCCGTGCGGTCGAATCCTGCTTTTGTAGCGATCACCAGGCCAGCTGGATACGGATGCAAAGCTTCGGCGATGATCTGCTCGCTGACAGCCGGGCCGTAAGAATCGGCGGTATCGATGAAATTCACGCCGAGCTCGATTGCGCGGCGAAGCACGCGGATCGCTTCGTCGCGATCCTTGGGCTCGCCCCAAATTCCTTTTCCGGTGATTCTCATCGCGCCGAATCCCAGGCGGTTGACGCGGAGGTCATCTCCAATTCGGAATTGCATGCGACTCTCATTTGTCGAATTCGCGCGAACTTCTTTCCCTGGTATGGCGACCATGTGCTTTCCTTTCCCTTCTTAACGCTAGGCCGGCAACTATAAACTCAGCCGATTGGGTGAACCTGGCGGGTCTGCCCCGTCACGCCCCTCATCGATTGTTACAAACAATTTTTATTTTTACGACATCCGAATTCCGAATCTCGGAGTACCTAGGGTTGTACGAGGGGTGCGCCGAGGGTTCCTAGCCGTCTCCGGCCTTCAACGTCGCGCTCTCAAAATTTCAACAAGGAGCCAAAGGTGAATAAAAAGAAACGGCCTATCGCTGACGGCAAACGCCGGACAGCCCGGTTTTTCGTTCCTCTGCTCGGTGCGATACTCGCCGCGGGCGCGATGCTTTATCCGTTCCGGCCAGCGCGAGCTTCGGACCACCGCGATTCTCCAACCGCGGATGCAAATTCGGAAGGGGATATTACGGATATGTTCGCATTCCTCGATCCGAACGATCCCTCGAAGCTTGTTCTGATCATGAACGTCAATCCATTCTCTGTTCCAGCGGAAACCCCAAGCTATCACTACTCGACACAATTTCTGTATCAATTCAAGATCGCCAATGACCGCGACTTCGACGCCGATGTCGTAATCCAGGCGATATTTGAGGATGTGCCAACAACCACTTGCGCTTCAGGACAAGTCATCAAAATTTACGGTGCCGCCCGTCCCGAGCGCAGCATCAACCATGATCGTCTTTTGCCGGGCCAGCCGGCGTTGCAGGGCTGCACAGGCAATACCCTTCAGCAGGGAAGCATGACTGTGTTCACCGGTCTGCGTGACGATCCTTTCGTAACAGACGTCGGCCAGCTCAATCGAATCCTTTCGAACACTCAGGATCTATTTCGCGCCTTTCCCGGTTTCGCTCTTGGACCGCTTCGCGGGCGGCCGGTGCGCGCCGATCTCACCAGCGGCGTGGACGGTTTTGGCGGTTTCAACGTCACTTCCATCGCTATCGAGATTCCCAAGAACAGCATCCGAGGTTCAGGCTTTCTTAGCACCTCGGGTCTGGTAGGCGTATGGGGAACGGTTAGCCAACCCGACGGCGATTCGCATCACGGGAAGGAAGACTGCGATTTCATCCAGTTCCAACGCGTCGGGCAACAATTGTTCAAGACCGTTTTCGTTCCATCCACGATGCGGGAAGCGTTCAACGCCTCGCAGCCGTCCGGCGATGTTCAGAACTGGTCTTCTCTCGTGCCCGATGCCCTGACAACTAAGGATAACGACGGTACTGGGAACACAATCGCCGGCCGCGCTGGACTTCTTACTGCGTTGGGCTTTACGAACGCCAGTGGGGGGGCTAACGCCGGTCTGGGCACTGGCGCACCCCTACTATTACCGTCCACCTTCAACAATACCAATCCCAATCTGCTTCGCGTCGCGCTCCTGCCGGATGTCCTGCGCCTAAATTTGGATTTGATACCGGGCGGCATTCTTCCGGGAGCCGCGGCGATCGGCGGAAACGGAGACCCACAACTCGCCCTGGGGGCTTTCGGTCTTCAAAATGGAAGGCGTCCAGCCGATACAGTCACCGACATCCTGCTGCAGTTAGCACGGCAGCTTGCCGACGTTAACTTTCCTGCGAGTCTCGGTGTGCCGGGTAGCGGCGCTCCGCGTCCTGACGCTCTGAATTTTGCAACCGATCGGCGTGTCCTGGCGGTTCTCCAGGGAACGGACTGGATCAAGCCGGACGCTCAGGTCGGGAATGTTTCGGGCAATGTCGCTCCGTACGGCGGCAACGACCGGGCATTCCTCACGACGTTCCCATTCCTTGCGGCGCCGCATCCGCTCCCAGGCGAGCCGGGAACGGTGGGTTTTCCAGCTCAGGAGTAGGGTTTTGGGGCAGGGAGGTTGCGGGCTGCTGCCCGCCGCCTCCCTCCTCGCTCGGGACGGCGCCCGGATTTGAGGAGCCTAATTTTGAGGAGCCTAAAAATGTTCAGAAATATCCTTCTGTTGGAAGTCACAGCGTTGCTTATCTTTTCATTGCGGATTGACAGCGCTTTCGCGCAGCAAAAAGAGACGGATCACGTCATTCAATTCTTTCAGTGGAAAGTTTCGCAGGATCCTGACGACTGCTTTAATTACGACCGGCTGGGCAGCGCATATATTCAGAAAGCGCGGGAGACGGGCGATATTGCCTATTACGACCTGGCGAATAAGGCGCTCGAGAAATCGCTCGCTCTTGAGTCCATCCACGCGGAGGCCGCGCCGGCAACCAAGCATCTCGCCACGGTCTATTTCGCCGAACACCGTTTCGCCGAAGCGCGTGCGCTGGCGCGGAGGGCGATCGAACTCAATGGTAACGACATCACGCCGTACGCGCTCGAAGGGGACGCGGAAGCCGAGCTGGGAAATTACGATCGAGCGTGGTCGCTCTATCGGCGCTTGGAAGACCCGGCCAATAGCCAGGCGGAGAACAGTGGCGTCTTATACCTCCGACAGACCCGGGCATCGAGCGAAGCTTTTCTTAAGGGCGATTTAGAAGATGCCATCGAACACATGCGGCGCAGCGCTGAGATTTCCCAGCACGCAGGGCTTCCTGCGGAAAGTGTTGCATGGAGCCAATTCACGCTGGGAGATAACTATTTTCTGGCTGGTAAGTTCGTGCAGGCCCGGGCGGCATATCTCGCGGCTCTGCAATCTTATCCGGGCTATCACCGCGCGCTCGCGGGGCTGGGCAAAGTGGCGGCGGCCGAAGGCCGGTTACCCGAGGCCATCGATGATTACGAGCGTGCGATTCGCGTGATTCCATTGCCCGCATACGCTGCAGCGCTTGGCGATGTGTATGCCAAGGGTGGACAAGCGGCGGAAGCGAGGAAGCAATATGACCTGGTCGAATTCATCGGCCGCCTGAATGTCTTCAACCGAACGGTTTACAATCGCGAACTCGCCATCTTTTACGCCGACCATAATGTCCACCTGGATCAGGCAGTCTCACTGGCACGAAAGGAATTCGAACTCCGCCACGATGTTTACACCTGGGACGCACTGGCATGGACGCTTTTCAGAAACGGCCAAGTTAATGAGGCCGCCGAAGCCATGGCTTCGGCGTTGCAGCTCGGCACGAAAGATGCGTCCCTGTTTTTTCACGCCGGCTTGATCTACGAGCGAATCGGGGAAACCGAAACGGCCAGAAAGTTTCTCGATCGAGCGGTGGCTTTGAATCCACAATTTAACCTGCTGCTAGCCGATGTCGCGCAGCAGGCATTGCGGAGACTCTCAGGCGAATCATCCGCGACACAAAACGGGAGGCTTGCCGATGCGCAGCCGTAATGGTTCTGTACGTTCTTTGCTTTTCGCGCTCGCTACGCTGGCTTCGCTCATAATCCCTCAGGCGAGCTCCGCGCATCCCATGGGAAACTTCAGCATCAGCCATTACTCTGCAATTCACATCGAACGCGGCTACGTCGAGGTGCGATATTTCATCGACATGGCGGAAATTCCAACGTATCAGGAGATGCAGAGGACCGGGATTATTGCGCTGGAAGGGGACGCCTCGTTATCCCCTTATCTTGCACAGGAGGCCAGTGTTCTGGGCGCTGGTTTGCTGTTCGAGATAGATGGCCGATATCTCGATCTGCGCCCGATCGATCGGAGCGTGCTGTTCACTCCGGGAGCGGGTGGTCTGCCTACGATGAAGGTCGGGATCGTGTATCGCGCGCCCGTGGAAGACCTCCCGCCTGGCATCGATCATCGCGTTCACTATCAGGACAGGAACTTCGCCGGGCACACCGGTTGGAAAGAAATTGTTATAACCAACGGAGTTGATGTTTCCTTGGCTGGAAGCTCCGTTCCAGCCGGGGACCGTAGTGCGCAATTGTCAAATTATCCGACCGATTTATTGAACAGCCCACCGCAAGATTTGGAAGCGATTGCGGGATTCACGCTGCCTGGTCTGGATTCCGCGCGGCAGGCTGGATCGAATCCATTCGCGAAGCCGATGAGGCCGCCGGCCTCCGCGCTTATCACCCGATCCGGGAGTCACGCAACAGCATCTACCACGCTTTCGCCGATGGCGGAACTTAGCGCCGCGCATCGGAAGACGGCCGCAACCGCTACTGCCCCGGATGCAGTTGCCAGCCCGGCCATTCGTCTGGAGGCGAATCGACAGAAGACGCCCAGAAGCAGATTCACCGAGCTTGTTTCTGTTCGAAACATGAGCTTCTGGTTTCTATTTACTGCTGGCCTGATCGCTGCCGGCCTCGGCGCGATGCACGCTCTTGAGCCCGGCCACGGCAAGACGATCGTCGCGGCGTACCTTGTGGGTTCGCGAGGCACACCCCGGCATGCGGTGTTGCTGGGCATCATTGTGACAGCCGCGCACACCACAGGCGTTTACGTGCTGGGCGTCATTACGCTCTATGCCTCGCGCTGGATCGTTCCCGAACAATTGTATCCGTGGCTCGGCATTGTTTCGGGACTGATGATCGCGGGCCTCGCATCGTATTTGCTATTGCGCGCCTGGACGGGCGAAACTGCCGATCACAGTCACGATCCCGGCCAGTCGCACAGTCATTGGTTTGCGTCACTGTTGAAACCGCGCGGCGGGGCAGAGGTGTACAGTGCGGCGGATACAAACGACGAACCGGCTGGATGCTGCCTCGTAGCTAGTTCTTGTGGGTCGCGGCTTCAGCCGCGACATCCAGAGACGCTCAGCACGGGGGCTTTAGCCCCTGACGAGCTTTCGATTTTGGGCGAGACGGACATTCATGAGTTCGCCTCTAGCCGAACTCGCGGCTCAAACATGCCGCTGCGGCAACTGTTAACGCTCGGCATCACTGGCGGCATGGTGCCATGTCCCGCGGCGCTCGTCGTTTTACTGAGCGCTCTGTCCCTGCATCGCGTCGGGCTGGGATTGTTCTTGATCGTTGCTTTCAGCCTCGGCCTCGCTGCTGTTCTGATCTTGATCGGACTGCTGATGGTGTCCGCGCGACAGTTCATTGCCCGCTGGAAGGGAGACGGTGCGGCAGCTAGACGATGGCTTCCGTTGGCATCCTCGGCGTTTATGCTGATTCTGGGCGTTGGTATCGCGGTAAGGGCAGCGATGAGCACGGGAATCGGTGCGGGCTTCTCTCTACACGGCCACCTGGTTTCGTTCGCCGGCATAATCTTGCTGGGATTCTTTTTGGGCATGCGGCACTCGACCGATCCGGATCACGTGGTCGCTGTCTCGACGATCGTCAGCCGCGAACGATCCGTGCGCCACGCAGCACTCATCGGCGTGCTCTGGGGCATCGGCCACACGCTGACGATTTCCGTGGTTGGCTCGCTCATCATCTTGTTCGGCCTGGTTATTCCCCCGCGTGTCGGACTTTCGATGGAGTTTTGCGTAGCCGTGATGCTGATTCTGTTGGGCGTGTTGAATTTGACGGGGATGCTTCGCTGGCTAACGGAGAAATTTACCCCGGCGGGCAAACTCGATGAGAACTTCACTGACTCGGGCATCGGGGTCGCGGTCTCTGCCAAGCCGGTAAATCGAGTGATTAACGAAATGGGTTACTACCAACTGCTCCGCCCGCTGGTAGTCGGACTGGTTCATGGACTTGCTGGGTCCGCTGCGGTGGCGCTGCTGGTTCTGTCAACCATTCACAGACCGCTGCTGGCGATCGCTTACCTGGTGATCTTTGGCGTCGGAACCATCGCCGGAATGATGCTCATGACTTCGGCAATCGCTTTGCCAATCGCCTACACAGGGAATCGCTTCGCTCGCGCCGGCAATTTCCTCGGAGTCGCGTCGGGAGTCGTCAGCACCGCGTTTGGGATGTTCCTCATCTATCAGATTGGATTGGTTGACGGCCTGTTTACGGGGCAGTTGCATTGGATTCCGAGGTGACTTGCTTCATGGGGTCTCCGGGTACGCGAGAATAGGCTTACCTGTTTAAATGCCTTAGACGGAATCGCGCAATTGTTCGGCGGCTAGCGCATCCGATTTCAAAAGCCGTAAAGGCGTGCCGGGTTATCCACCAGAATGCGTTTCAATTGATCGGCGCCCGAGGTCCAACTGGCTAGCAGGTTGAGGCTGAGGCCATCGTCGACCGGGTCGAGTCCAGACGTCTGCAGCCCGGGGGTTGCCGTGGCATGAGGCCAATCGCTGCCCCACGTAATTCTCTCCGGATTCGCCGCGATCATCGCCTTGGCGATGGGCGCGATGTCCGGATAGTCCG
>JBEKCU010000253.1:0-6959 GCA_050014735.1 Candidatus Acidiferrales bacterium
GGGCCTGTACACCGATTTGAACATTACGTTGCCGGAAGCGACGCGGGTCCTGCTTGCGGTTACCGTCACGTATAGGCCATACCTGTTAGGAGCGATGGGATTGTTCGTGCTAGTTGCGATTTGCGCGTTTGCATGGTCTCGCACGGATCGGGGAGGATTGTCTCTCGAGCGGATGCGAATGCGTTTGCCCTTAATCGGGGAAACGCTTACAAAATTTCAGTTTGCTCAGTTTTGCCGAACACTTTCGACGCTACTGGCCGGCGGAACTCCTTTGGTGCAGGCGATGGAAACCGCGGGTGGAGCAATTCGAAGCCGGCTGGTTTCCGGAGCCATTTCGGATGGGGCACGGCTGGTCCGGGAAGGACAATCGTTGCACAATGGTTTGTCCTCCACTGGATTAGTGCCCGAGCTGGCGCTTGAGATGATTGAAGTAGGCGAAGCGAGCGGCGCGCTCGCCCCCATGCTGGGAAGCGTCGCCGAGTTTTATGAAGACGAAGTGAATACTCGTTTGACGAACCTGGTGGCGCTGATTGAGCCCGCCATCTTGATTTTCATGGCGATATTGATTGCTTTTATCCTGGTGGCGCTGTATTTGCCGATGTTTTCGCTGTCCGTTGGGGGCCAGGGTTAGGGAAATATTCGATGAGCATAACAGATCAAAGCTTGGCGATCGCGTCCGATCCGCAGGGCGAGCGGGAAAAGTCGAAGCGCCTGGCGGAGCGGTACCGCTGCCCGTTCGTCGATTTGTTCGAACAACGGATCGATCCGGAATTGTTTCGCAGTATTCCCGCCGAACTGATGTTCCGATTCAACTTTGTTCCAATGGAAGCGCAAAACGGGGCGCTTGTGATCGCCGTGGCCGAACCGAGCCAGGTGCTATTGAGCGACGAATTGCCGCTCCTGCTGGGCAAGAAATTGATCTTGAAGGTCGCCACGCCGACGCAAATTAGCGACCTGCTGAAGCGCACCGAGCAATCCCAGCGCGTGCTTGACCAGGCGACCGAAGCATTCACGCTGACGGTTGTGGAAGACGAAGAAGATGCAGATTCGAATATTTCCGCGGATAGCCTGACGCGCGAGTCGGCCGTCAGTCCCATCGTGCGCCTGGTGGATACGGTAATTTTTACGGCTCTCGAACGGCGTGCCTCCGACATCCATATCGAAGCCCGGGATGTCGAGGTGGCAGTCAAGTATCGTATTGACGGCGTGCTGGTTCACGCGATGGCACCGATTTCCAAGGATTGGCTTTCCACGATCATTTCCCGCATCAAAGTGATGAGTGAATTGGATATTGCCGAACGCCGCGTGCCGCAGGACGGGCGTTTCCGCGTTCGTTACAAGGGACGATTCGTCGATTTCCGCGTTTCGATCATGCCCTCGAGTCACGGGGAAGACGCGGTGCTTCGCGTTTTGGACAAAGAGACGCTTTCGGAAAAATTCCAAAATCTCAGTCTCGATGTCGTGGGTTTTTCGGCCGATGAAATGCGGAAGTTTCGGCGGTATATCCGGGAGCCTTACGGAATGGTGCTGGTGACCGGACCTACCGGCTCGGGTAAGACGACGACGCTCTACGCTGCGATAAATGAAATTAAAACCGACGAAGACAAGATCATCACGATCGAAGACCCGGTCGAATACCAGGTGCGGGGGATCACCCAGATTCCGGTCAACGAAAAGAAAGGGCTGACGTTCGCCCGCGGGTTGCGGTCCATCTTGCGACACGACCCCGACAAAATCATGGTCGGTGAAATTCGCGATAACGAAACCGCGCAGATCGCCATCCAGTCGGCGCTTACCGGACATTTGGTCTTCACCACGGTTCACGCGAACAATGTGACCGACGTGATCGGGCGGTTCATTAACATGGGTGTCGAACCCTACAACTTCGTCTCGGCGCTAAACTGCATCCTGGCGCAGCGGTTGGTCCGCGTCGTTTGTGTGCATTGCAAGAAGGTCGTACGCTATACGCCGGATGTGTTGCGTGCCGCAGGTCTCGAACCGGATGCCTGGGCCCAGGTTCAATTTGTAGAGGGGGCGGGCTGCCTGGAATGTTCCGGCACGGGCTTCCGGGGACGCAGCGCAATCTCCGAACTGTTGGATTTATCCGACCACATCCGCGAGATGATTATCGGCCGGCGGCCCACGTCCGAGATCAAGCGTGTCGCCCGCGACGAAGGCATGACGTTCCTTCGAGATTCCGCACTGGCGAAGGTGCGCGAGGGGCTCACGACGCTCAAGGAAATCAATAAGGTGACTTTCATTGAGTAGTGGCAACAGCATCCGGCAAGGCATTTATCAGAGCGCGCTGGTTCGTCGCATCGCGCGTTGGTTGGATGCCATTCCCCATCCGCTGATCGCGTGTGAAATTGCGCCTGATTACGTCGCGGCAGCGCGCTGGTCGCGCACCGGGATGGCTCTGGACGGATTTGCGGTCGAGCCATTGCCGCCTGGCGCGATTTCCCCGACCGCGGCGGAATCGAATTTGATCGATGGCGCGGAAGTGCGTGCGGCAGTCGGACGGGTATTCTCGCGGCTTCGCACGAAGAACGAGGAAGTCGCTCTTCTGGTTCCCGATGCTGTCATCCGGGTATTCGTTCTGCATTTCGATGTTTTCCCGCGGAAACCCGAGGAAGCAATTCCGATGCTTCGCTGGCGATTGAAAAAAAGCGTTCCGTTTGAAGCGGAGGAGACGCTGATATCATATATGCGGCAATCTCCGCGCGAAGAGGGTGTGGATATCGTCACGGGACTTGCGCGTTTGCGAATCGTTCGCGAGTACGAATCGCTGGTGGAGTCGGTTGGCATGTCGCCGGGCGTCGTGATGAGTTCGACGCTGGCGGCGTTGCCGCTGCTTTCGGATGGACGGCCATCGCTGCTTGCCCGTGTCGCCGGCACAACGCTTACAACGGCCATTGTTCGAGAGGGGGTGTTGTGCGGTTATCGCTGCATTTCGTTGCCTTCCGACGTGCAACATTTGACGCCGCAAGCGCTGCTCGATGAAATTTATCCTCTGGCCGCGTACTATCAGGATTCCTGGAGTGAGGGAATCGCGCAAGTCCACCTTGCCGGGTTGGCGGATCGAATTACGGAATTTCGCGAGCCCCTGGAAAACGAGCTGCGGTGTCCCGTCGGCCCTCTTCTCACGGCAGCCGCGGAAGACGGTCGAATTCGTCCGGACGAACAACCGCTTGCCGAGCGCGGCCTGGAAGCGCTGATTGGCTGGACCTTGAATCGAGGCGCGTGAAGTCCGGCCACGAATCGGAGTAGCACAGGCCTCCGCCCATGAGCTTTGGATCTTGCGCGCGCTTAATTCACATGGGCTGGAGAGCCTTTGTGAGAACTTGGGGATTTTTGTGGGTCGTGGCTTTAGCCACGGCATAACTTCCGCAAAGTCAGTCTGGCTTTAGCCGCTGGGGTTCTGAACTTACAGTTCTCACACTGGCTCTGACGCCTATTGAACTTCGAGGAAGGAAAGGGAATTAAGAGGCAATGAAGGTTCGTCTGAATCTCGCGACATCTCCCTTGGAGAGCAACCGTCGCTTCGCGCTGGGCGCCACCATGGTCGGCGTGATTGGGCTCTTGGCACTGCTGGTTCTTTCTCAGCGTGCGTATTCGATATGGAGCAACGATCGAACGTTCCGCGCCCGGCAGAATGCTCTCGAAAGCCAAGTGGCGAAGCTGGAGCAACAACGCAGAAGTCTGGCGGCATTTTTTGAGGATACTGAAAACGCCAAGAAGCGGCAGCGCGCGGCGTATCTGAACTCCCTCATCGAACAGAGGGCCTTTCCATGGATCAAGATATTCATGGACCTCGAACGGATTCTTCCAGAGGGCTCGCGCGTTATTAGCATCGAACCGAAATTGCAAGGCGACACTGTTCAGTTGAAATTTCTGGTTGGCGCGGTCAGCGATGAGAGCAAGCTGAAGTTCTTGCAGGCGCTGGAGGGTTCGGCCCAATTCTCGAACATTCAGCTCCTGACGGAAACGCGTCCGACGCGTCCGGAACAAACCGACCGCGTCATGCTGGAATTGCAGGCACAGTATTCGGTAATCTAACGATGAAGCGAATCGTCTTACACCGTAACTCGATTGTCCGCTGGGGACTGGCCGTCATCCTCTTGGCAGATGTCATTCTGGCCGGCTTGAATTTGCAACTGGATCGTTCCCCGCATGTACAGCCCACGGACCTGAACCGGCTCGCGCTACTTGAGAAGTCCTATCGGGCGGACAATGCGCGTCTTGAGAGGTTCCGCCGTGAATTGCCTGAAGATGAAAAACAATGGGACGAATTTTTCTCGGCAAATTTTCAGCCTTACAAAGCGGCGTACTCGGCAATCAGCGCCGATCTCGGCGAATTGTCGCGTACCGCCGGCTTGCATTCGGATGCAATTACGTTTAACCAGCACAACCCGGACGCCCGGGGTCTGATGGAAGTGGAAATTGCCACGGCTGTAGAGGGAGATTACGACAGTCTGATTCAATTCCTGGACAAACTCGAGCATTCGAAAAATTTTTACGTCCTGGACAGCCTTACCTTGGCTTCGAGCAGCGCCGGGAAGCTCCGGCTGAATGTGCACCTAAGGACTTATTTCCGGACCACCTGACATGAAACGCCAAAAACAAACGATCGTGCTGGGAGTCCTGTTCGTGGTGCTTCTCGGTGTGTTGTACCAGTATAGGGGCCTCGTTCTAGGTGAGACGGCCGATTCCCCCGGGCCGGTCACCATCGATCAGCGATTTGTCCCGCTGGATGTGGATAATCCCGCCTTGCGCATGGATATTCTGAAGCGATTTCTGGAACTCCAATATAAGGGCGTACACAGGAGTATTTTCAGCGCTACTTTACCCCCGCCACCCGCGCCGCCACCTTCGTCGAAGCCGGCGGTGGCAAATGCCGCGCCTCCGGTGCCGTCCGGCCCGCCTCCTCTCACGGTTGACGCCAAGTATTTCGGATACGTAAGCGATATGGGCGGCAGTCACCGAAAGGCTTTCTTTTCCTCAAGCAATAACGAAGACGTCTTTATTGCGGGTGAAGGCGACACGCTCTTGGGTCGTTTCCGGGTCGATCACATCACGAACACGACTGCGGATGTCGAGGAAGTATCTTCTGGACGCCATGCGACGCTGACGCTGGAGCAGCCAGGACCGAACGGTTAATGGGAATGCCAATCTTAGAACATCAGGTGCGGCGGAACAGGCAAAGGGGTTACAGTCTGGTGATGGTGATCTTTCTGGTAGCGACGATCATCATACTTACGGCTGTGGCCTCTCCGAGCATTCTCACGCAGGGCCGCCGTGAACGCGAAGCGGAAACGGTGTGGCGCGGGGAGCAGTACGAACGCGCGATCGGTATGTATTATAAAAAATTCGGGCGTTACCCCACCAAGGTCGAAGATTTGACCAGACAAACAAACGGTGTGCGTTTCCTTCGCAAGGCCTATACCGACCCGATGAATAAGGACGATGGCAGTTGGAGGTTCATTTACGTTGGCCCGAACGGCCAGCTGATTGGCAGCCTTCGCAGTACGAGTCTGATGCAGAGCGTCATGAACACGGCGACACTTCCCGGCGGAGGTTTTGCGGGCGCTGCTTCTGGTTTGGGCGCGGTATTGAGCGGGGCGTTAAGTCCCGGCGGTGCGACGAATCCCGGTGCCGGGTCAGGCGCGGCTGGCCAGACAGGCTCACAGACATCTCAGCAGCCAGGTCAGCAAACAACGAGCAGTTCGACGCCCGGTAATCCTTCCACGCCCGGCTTTTCGACATCCAGCCTTGCCGATGCCCAGCCGCAACCGCTTGGCAGCGACATGATCGGTGGAAACATTATTGGGGTGGGGAGCAAGATCAAACAACCGTCGTTCCGCGTTTACCTTGGTGGGGACACGTATCAGAAGTGGGAGTTCATCTGGAACCCCGTGCAGCAAGTGGCGATTCCAGGGCAGCCGGCAGCTCCAGTTGCGCCGCCCGGTGTTGCCGCCCCAAATGGTGCCCCGGTAGCTCCAGGTACTCCCGGCGGACCCCCGCTGCCGACGAATGGCGCGCCAACAGTTCCCGGCCAGCCAGGCAGTATGCCTACGCCTTTAGTACCGTCCCAGTAGACACAGCAACGAAGCGTTTTGTGGATTCCTCCCGGAAACGATCAATCTGCCGATTGGCACCTCCGAAGGACACATGCTATTGCAGGGCTAACAACTGACCTGAAGAGGTGGAGGCGTTGCGAAACTTTTCAGTCACGCGGCGGACGTAATCACGTGTTTCGCGAAATGGCGGGATGGATTTATATTGCTCGACGCGATCGGGCCCTGCGTTATAAGCAGCCAGGGTCAGGGATAGATCGCCCTTGTAGCGCAATAACAATTCTTTCAGGTAGCGAGTACCCCCATCGATGTTCTGTCCGGGATCGAACGGGTTCGTAACGCCGAGCCTCGCTGCGGTCTCGGGCATCAACTGCATCAGCCCGCGGGCGGATCTCCAGGAAACAGCTCTCGGATTGAAATTCGATTCCACGGCGATCACGCTGGCGACGAGTTCCGGAGCGACGCCATGAGTTCGGGCCGCGTCCGAAATCAAGTTTGCGTAGGGAACATCGAGTAGTTTCACCTTCACTTCAAGGAACGTATCCTCGGGATCGATCCGCAGCAGAGTGTTCGAGGGAATCTCAAGAGTTCCGCCGGACATCGTCAGCCGAACCGTGTCTCCAAGCAACTCATATCCAGTGATATGGATACGCTGGCCGGATTGCAACACTGCGTACTCGGCGCGAGCATCTGGACTCAGGGTGGCAAGGAACAGAATGGCCAGGCCTGCCCAAAGTACCGAGAATTTTGAAATGCAATTCATGTCACCCTTGTCCCAGGACTTGTCCCAGCGCGTAGGTTGCAATTGCCGCGGCAACGCCGCCTTGGTCGTTCGTTAGTGTTTCACGCCATCCCAGGGATTTCAACTCCGGCACGCTATTGCCC
>JBEKCU010000254.1:0-6933 GCA_050014735.1 Candidatus Acidiferrales bacterium
CATATCGTTTAGGTTGTCTCCGATGGCCATGACGTCTTGCCGTGACCATCCGCGATGCTTCACCCATTCTCGCAGAGTCGATCCCTTCGAGCAGCCGGAAGAAATCACATCGATCAATCCGAAATCTCGATCGTCGTACAGGGTCACGGCGAGTGAGTATGCCGCAGAAAATGGCAGTTGAGACAGGAAAGTTTCCACTTCGCGCGCCCTCGCAACCGATCCGGTGAACATGATCTGAATCGGATCTTCCGTCAGGCATGCCTGGAGGGGAGTTAACTCGGCGATGAATTCCCGGTTGCGCTCGAAATAGCCGCGGCGCAAAGGATCGTCCCAGTCGATGCGTTCAAAAATAAGCTGATTTTCCAGAGGGCGGTCAAAACAAACCGAAGCCATATCGCGAAATTCAGAGGTCGAATGAAGCACGCGCTCGGCGACTTCGCGAGGCAGCAAACGGACCAGATGCGTCGCGCCCGTACTGGATTTAACCATGGCTCCGTTGTTAACGATCATGGTGATCGGGCAAGGGAATTGCCTTGCGACCGGCATGGCGAAATCGTAGCGCCGGCCCGTCACCAAGGCGATTTCGATTCCGCGAGCGAATGCTTCGGCGACGGCCCGCCGGTTGATTTCCGGAAGTTGGGACTGGCCATCGAGAAGCGTGCCATCAATGTCGAGAGCAATCAGTCGAACAGGCATCGATCCATCTTACCGCGCGGCCGCTCGTCATGGCCACGGTTGTGAAGTACAGGTGTACACACTGGCCGGAGGTCAGTTTCCCGCCAAATTCGATTTCGCCGTTGACACAAAACGGCACTTTCAGCGTATGATCGGCGCAAGCGGAAAGTGACACGGAATTCCCGCGCAACCATGAGCCTGCAAACAATGAAGAAGTTGATCGCGTTAGTCTTCTTGATCTGCGCACCTGCGATTGCTCAGGACCGGTTGCCGCCAGCGGTTGGCGGGGGTTACATTGCGGCCCACGGCCCAGCGGTCGAAGCAGCGTGTACGCACGTTCAGGCACCGGCTTCCGGGCAACGCGAGCAGATTGCCATGGCCATGCACTTTGACGGGGACGAGAATGGCCATCCGTTTCATCCGCACGTCGATCCCAAGAACGATAAGTGGGTAGGACATACGACGTGCGCCGACGATTTCCATTACCACCTGGATCACCCGTGGGCGTATGGACATTTCACAGGTGGCTTCGGACCTGACCGTGTCTTCCGCCTCGCCGTGGACCGCGTACCGCTGAATATCGCGGAATGGATTGCGGTCGAATCGGGTCGTCTGTATGCGGATAACTATTACTGGCTGATTGCCCGCTACGATTACGACACCGCCGCTCATTGGAAATGGGCTGGAGACCAGATGGTTATCTACGAGGACCCTGTTCATGACGGCTGGTATCTCGCCTACGATCCTCAATCGGGCACGTATACTCACGTTGAATACGTTGGAGCGGGAGATCCTCCGGACATAGCGCCTCAGGGCCCGAAGCGGCTGCCGACGTTTGAGAATGACCAGGTGATCATGAATGAGCCGCACGCCAAAATGCACACGCACAGGTATAACCGCGTGATGATCTACGGCACCAAGGGCGGCGAGTTTCTCCATTCGTTGGACGGCAGCACAAACGATCTCAAATGGGACGCGGGGCAGGTTCTATGGAGCCCGGCAACCCCAATGCATTACTCGGAGATCCCGGAAAATGACTCGATAGCTCAAGGGCCGCGAGGCCTCGACATCGGTCTCAAAAAACCGGGAGACCCGAGCAAGATTGCCAGCGCTGAACTCGACCCGCTGAAGATCGATCCGAAGGATTTTAAATTGGAATTCGAGAACAGCCAGGTCCGGGTCATGCGCTTGAAAATGGCGCCGCTACAAAGCGTGCCGACGCACGAATATGTGCTCAACCGGGTCTTCTACTATTACACGGACCAAAATGTTCGCGAGACATCTGCTGACGGAAAATCCGAGGTCAAACAACACAAAGCAGGGGATTTCGTTTGGGAACAGGGGCCGCGCAAACTGAAACTGGAAAATCTGAATGACAAGCTGTTCGAAGCGATCGTGGTGGAACTGAAGAATTAATCCGGATTCCTCACAAACTCACCCCCGGACTACGGGCGAATTCAAGCGATCTCGATGGATTTTGAGCGTGTAGCAGTTCTAGCTGCACCGAATGCCGTGCTCTACGATTTATTGGGCTCCTAGAAATGCGTAGCGAAGCAAGAAGAGGACTGACAAAACCCAAATCAGCGGACTAATCTCGCGATATTTTCCGATACCGATCTTGATGAACGTGTACGAAAGCAGGCCCAGGCTCAAACCTGTGGCGATGCTGAATGTTAGCGGAGTGGCGACTAGCGTTATGAAGGCCGGAAACGCTTCGCTGAAATCGTCCCAGTGAACTTTGGCTACGGAACCGCACATGAGAGCGCCCACGAGGATGAGTGCCGGGGCGGTGGCGTAGGTGGGAATCGCGGTGACCAGCGGCGCGCAAAACATTGCGGCGAGAAACAGGCCGGCGATCGCAATGTTGCCGAGACCTGTCCGGGCTCCGGCGGCGACTCCGGCTGCGCTCTCGATGTAACTAGTCACGGTGGACGTTCCCGTTAGCGCTCCGGCCATCGTGCCGAACGCGTCGGCCAGCAAGGCGCGGCTTGCGCGAGGGAATTTTCCATCGCGAAGGAATCCACCCTGTTCGCAAACTCCGACGAGCGTCCCCACGTTGTCGAAAAGATCCACGAAAAAGAAGACAAACACCAGATCGCCCAGACCCAGTTTGAAGGCCGAGCGAAAATCGAGCTTCAAAAACGTCCCGGAGGGATGCGGCCACGAGAATACATGGGAAGGCAAAGTGGTGAGGCCCAGAGGTATCCCGATGAGCGCGATCGCGACGATCCCGATGAGAATCGCTCCTCCCACGCGGCGCGCCATCAAAATAGCGATCAGAATCAGTCCCAACGCAGCAAGTAAAACTTCTGGATCGGAGGATTTTCCAAGGGTAACGAAGGTTGCCGGGCTGGCAATGATGATCTTCGCATTGCGAAGACCGATGAACGCGATAAAGAAGCCGATGCCGGCGGCTGTACCGTGCTTGAGGCAGTCGGGAATATCGTTAACGATATGCTCTCGAATATTGGTGAGCGTCAGCAGGAGAAAAATGCACCCGGAAAGAAACACCACGCCGAGAGCGGTCTGCCAAGGCACCCCTCGGCCAAGCACGATCGAATACGTGAAATACGCGTTCAGCGACATGCCTGGAGCGAGCGCAATCGGATAGTTTGCCCAAAGTCCCATGATGAGCGTCGCGATGGCCGCTGAAACGCACGTGGCAAACAACACGCCTTCGACGGGCATTCCCGCTTCGCCCAGGATGCGCGGATTTACGACGACCACATAGGCCATCGCCATGAAAGTGGTGAGGCCGCCAAGAATCTCCCGGCGCACCGTGGTGTGATTTTCCGTGAGGTGAAAAATACTGTCGAGCAATTCATTCCTCTCTAAAAAGTGCGCAACTATAGGCTGGGAAGCGTTATTCAGTCAACGGGAAAGCTCAGATAATTAGAATAGGGAATTTCTTGTCTTGGAATTTCTTAATTGGCGAAGCGCGGGTCCATTCATTCATTTTTTAAATCTCCATTTTCACTGTCCTCTGTTGCGGTAGACGCGCAGCGCATGTATGGTACGGCATGGCCAACCGAACCGATCCCAACGATCCCGGAAATTCTCAGTCGGTCGAACAAACCGCAACCTTTCCAGCAACAACTGAGCCTCAGATCGTCGAATATGGATTGCGGGGCGGCGTGCTCTCGCCCATGGAAACGCTCGCCCAGTCGGTCTCCACGATTGCGCCAACGTCGACTCCCGCAGCCACAATTCCGCTGGTCGCTGCCCTGGCGGGCAACGGCACGTGGCTCGCTTATTTATTGGCGACTGCGGCCATTCTGCTGGTGGCATGGTGCATTAGCCGGTTTGCGAAATATTCGGCATCACCCGGTTCACTCTACGTCTATGCGGCGATGATCCTTCCGCCCTGGCTGGGCACCGTGGCGGCCTGGAGCCTTTTGCTGGCGTATGTTGCCACGGCATCAAGCGTGATTGGCGGCTTCTATCACTTCGGCAATCTTTTATTTGTGGACGTTATCGGACACGGCGTTTCGGGAACGGCTCTGGCGCTGATCGTCACGGGAGTTTCAGTTTGGATTGCGTGGCGCGACGTAAAGGTCTCGGCTCGATTGATGCTATGGATCGAAGCGGCATCGCTCGTCGTGATTCTAATGGTGGTCGGCCTCGTATTGGCGCGACACGGCTTTCATCTGGACACGGACCAATTGCATTTGCGGGGAATGACCGGGAGCGGATTGCGGCTCGGCCTTGTGCTGGCGCTTTTCAGCTTTGTCGGATTCGAGAGCGCGACCACCCTCGGAGCGGAAGCGCGAAATCCATTGAAAACGATCCCACGCGCCGTGATTCAAAGCGCCATTATCGCGGGCATTTTCTTTATTGTTTCCGCCTATTCGGAGGTGCTGGGCTTTCATGTGGCGGGCCAGGATTTGGGCTCCAGCCAGGCTCCGATGCACGTTTTGGCCGATGTGGCTCGCATACCGGCTCTGGGCATACTGATCGATGTCGGCGCGGCCGTGAGTCTTTTCGCCGGCACTCTTGGCTGTATAACTGCGGCGGCGCGAGTACTGCTGCTCATGGCACACAACGGACTGGCTCACGGCGTGTTCCGCACCACGCATGCCACACATGAGACGCCAACGCTGGCGGTGCTCGCTTCGGGTGTAGCCGCGGTTGCTCCTGTCGCGGTGCTTGCTTATCGGGGATCGAGCGGGCTCGATGTTTATGGATGGCTGGGCTCTCTTGCGACATATGGTTTCATCGTGACATACGCTCTAGTTTGCGTTGCGCTCCCGCGCTATCTGCGTGTGCATGGCGCTTTTCGACCCGGGGCTCAAATCGTTCCCTGGCTTGCATTCATTGCGATGTTATCAGCGCTCATCGGGAATCTGTATCCGGTACCCGAAGGGCCCTACGGCAAGCTTCCATTCATATATCTTGCCTATTTAGGAATTGGGCTGCTTTGGTTCCTGTACCAAAAGCGCAAAGAGAGCAACGTATGAAACCGCGGTTCCTATGCCGGTATTGAATTGTGAGGCTTGTCAAATCTGCTCAATGCTTCCGGCAAGCCCGCCGGACACTGCCAAAAAGAAATACAAATAACTGATAGCGATGATTGAAAGATTGCGTTTTCTTAACACTGCGAGTTGACGTAAGTTCCATAGAATCATTTTGGTGTTCACGGCTGGGGGAAGTGGACATCTAAAATTTTAAAAATCCCTCGGAATTGTTTGGGAAAGTGCCGACAGTTGATTTACGGAGGGTATAAAGAATGAAAATCCTTAATAAGCGTTCCGTTTTCCTTTTGGCTTTGTCTTTCGCAATAGCATCGGTTTCCGTGCCCAAAGCGAATGCTCAGCAGACGCTGGGCGGCATCACTGGAACGGTAACCGACAGTTCAGGCGCGGTGGTTGTCAACGCGACGGTCACCCTGATTGGCGATCAAACCAAATTGACGCGCACACAAACCACCAATGCCAGTGGCATCTACCTGTTTGTGAACCTGCCCATCGGTGCTTATACGCTGACGTTTACCCAGGCAGGTTTTGAGACGCAAAACACGCCCGCAATCCTTGTCCAGGCGGACCGCACCGCGACCGTGAACGCCGAACTGAAGGTTGGCAATGTGAGTGAATCCATCACGGTCGAAGAAACGCCGCTGATGAATGCCGTGGACACGACCAACGGCTACGTCATGGATAAGTTGGAAATCGATTCGGTTCCTCTGCCCACCGGTTCATTCACCGGCTTGGCGCTGCTATCTCCGGGTGTGAACGCGGAACTTCCAGGCGGCACCGGCGCGAATGCGGGTTTGGGCAACGCGCCAGTCTGGGCCAACGGCCAGCGCGACACGAGCAACTCATTTTTGTTGAACGGCGTGGATGCCAGGAGCCTTTTTAACGGCAAGAGCACGAGTCAGGTCGAATCCGCTCGCGTGGTTAATAACACGGGTGTTAGCCAGTCTTCCGGCTTGAGCGCCATCCCTATACAAAGCAGCGCTTCGGTTTACTTGGCGATTGGCGAATCCATTCCGTCGCCCGCCCCGGAGACCATACAAGAGGTTCGTGTTAACACATCCATGTACGACGCCCAGCAGGGCTCGACCAGCGGCGCTCACATCGACATGAGCACGGGCACGGGCACGAACGACATCCATGGAACCGCCTACCTCCATCGGGGAACTAATTGGCTGAATGCGGACCCGTTTTTCTATAACGCCGATCCGAACATTCCCGGCAGCGAAAAGAATCCGGGTCTGCACAGAAATAGCGGGGGTGGGGCAATCGGCTTGCCTATCATAAAGGACAAGCTCTTCTTTTATGCCGGGTATCAATACACGCACGCTTCGGACGACGAAATAGGCATCTCGCGAGTACTTGGGCCGCCCGATCTTACGAACGACCGTTCCTTGGCCGGCTTAGCTGCTGCAGCCCAAACCGACACTACGTTTTTATCGCCGCAGAATAGTTCCTTCAGCGGGCCAGTGACTGTGACTCCGAACTTCACTACTGCTGTATGCGGGTCTGGAAATTCGGACACTTGCGGGATCAATCCGATCGCGTATACTTTGTTCAACTACAAGTTTCCCAGTGGGCCGCTGAAAGGCCAGTATCTAATCCCTTCAGCGAATCCAAATTTCGTGCTTCCGTCGATTCTGCACAGCACGGATTACGGCGCTACGCCATTTACGCAAGTCCAGCAAGGCTTCATAAACGCGTTTCCCGAGGTTGCCGAAATCCCCGGCACGGCCCTATTCAGGGCAAATCAGGGAGTAGCCGATCTCGATTGGAATCCGAATTCCTC
>JBEKCU010000255.1:0-6874 GCA_050014735.1 Candidatus Acidiferrales bacterium
TCGCATGACGAGGGAATCGTCGTTCTTCGCAGCCTGGCTTTCGCTCGTATCGTCCGGCCATAATATAGTTCCTGAAACATTTTCACGGCTGAACGAATCGCCTTGCTTCAAATGGCTAATGCGCACGCCATGTTCCCGGGCCACCGCAAGCAGGTTTCGATAGGCCTCAATCTGAATATCGCGCCCAAGCCACAGCTCCTGCACGCGGAAATTTTCGAGAACCGCGGGGAGGCCGCCGAGATGATCCTCGTGCGCATGAGTAAGAGCGACAACATCGATTTGCTTGAACCCGCGCGACCACAAATACGGAGAGATTACGTCTTCCCCAATGTCTATCCCCGAGCGCATTCCTGCTGAACGAAAACTTCCCAGTTCGCCGCCGCCGTCAACAAGCATCGTGTGCCCGCCGGGGAATGAAACGAACAGGCTATCTCCCTGACCGACGTCCAGCACTGTCAGCTCGAGCTTCTGCCCCGAGAGGCGTGGGGGAAAGGGGTACGTTGCAATGATGGCCGCCGTTGCAAGGAGGGGCATCACGGCGGCGAATTTCCACCAACCGTTACGTCGCGACCGAATGACGGCGGAGAGAGCAATTGCAAACACGGCGAAGATCGCGATTATAAACAGGGGCGGTCCCGGAATTCGGTAGCTCGCGCCGTGCCATTCGGCGAACCGTTGCACTGAAGCGTCGAGGGCCGCGAGAATCAGTCCCAATCCCTTCGCCATGAATCCGGCGAGCGCATTGGAAACGAGCGACGTTGCGAGCGTGAAAAAACCGAGCGGCACAGCCAAACCTGTCAGCAAGACCGCCGGAACGTTTGCAAAAGGCCCGGCCAAAGTCACTCTGTGAAAATAGTAGGCGAGCGGAGCAAGCATGCCGAGCTGAAGGATTGCGGAGATGACCACGAGTTCCCAAAGATAAAGACATGCGCGAAGCGGGACGACCACCAGGCGATTTCCATTCGGCGCTGCCAAGCGGGGAAGTCGCGCGGAAAGCCAGGACGTCACCGCGCGCATTTCGATTCGAAATTGAATCACGCGCGGAGAATGAGAGACGTCCCGTGTGACGTCTGCCAGATGATCGAGGCCGCGGCGGAACGGTTCCGATGAGTGCTCAATCCAGGGAACGGCCAGCGCGCCGATAATGCCCACAGCGGAAAACGACAAAAGAAAACTTGCGTCTGTAATTTCCGCCGGCCTCGCAATCAGTATCGCCAGTGCCGATAACGCGGCCATATTCAGCAAGTCCATGCGGCGATAGAGCACTCGCGCGAATAGATACAACATCGCGACAAGCGCGGCCCGAAGGATCGGCGGGCGATCTTCAACAATACCAATGTACGATACGAGAGCCAGGAGCGAGACAAGTGTCCTCGAAGCAAAGCCCAGTCGCATGCGGCGGCCTGCCCAAATGAAGAATGCCGTTAGCGCGCCCACATGCAGCCCCGCGAGGACCAGTACGTGGTAGACACCGGTCTTCTGATAGGCGAGGACGCGGTCGCGATCCACGAAACTGCGGTCACCGAGCAGCATGGCGCAGGACAACGCGGCCACATCGGGACGTGCCGCGAACAAAGTGTCGAGCGAGCCCAGGAGACGACCGCGAGCACGCGCCAAGCGATCGGAAATCGTCAAGCGCGGGTGGCCAACGATTGTCAGCAGTTGGCCGCTGCGCAGTGTCGCTTGTAACTGGATACCCTGACGCGCCAGGTAGCCGCGATAATCGAAACTTCCGGCGTTGCCAAAGTTGTGGATGGAAGACGCTCGCGTCAGGGCTTCGATCTCGTCACCGGCGCGAAGCTCAGGCGGAAAACTACCCTTGGTTTCATCTCGGTAGTAGGTCAGGCGCATGCCACCTGTAACAGGCATCGCACCGCCCGAAGTTTCAACATAGCTGAGATCGATTTCAAACCGCGTGCCCCACGGCAATTCAAGCGGATCGCTGCGCAAACGTCCGCGCCAGCGCAATGCCGCGCTGGAGTCTACCTTTCCCGATTCAATGAGCGTGCTCGCAAGATCCGGAGAAGTGGAAGCTCGCTCCAGATTCGCAGCCGTGAAACCCAGGCAAAGCCATGCGGCGGCGCCCAGGAATGCGGCTGTTACGATCCAATGGCGCGTCAGCACGACGTATCCAGCGAGCAGGAGAAATACCGTAATCGTGAGGAAAATACCCGGCGAAACGTGCCAACGTACGGCCAGCCTGCCGGAGAGGAGAATTCCTCCGGCAAAAAAAGCGACCGGGAAGAGGGAAGGAAGTTTCATGCACGCCGTTTGAGACGAACCAACACCTCCATATGATAGGTTTGTGGGAAAATGTCAAATAAATTAATATCGCGGATCTCGTACGGCCCGGGAGCCTCCGGAGTGCCGACCAATCCCGCGAGATCGCGCGCCAGTGTCGCCGGATCGCAGGAAACGTAGTTCAGACGCCATGGATGGAGTTTCTTCAGCCGTTCGAGCAGTGCAGGCTCGATTCCCGCGCGCGGCGGGTCCAGAACCACCAGGTCAGGCGTCTCGTTCCAGTGTGAAAGGAACGCCTCCGCAGTCGAGTGGCGATGCGTAGGCGATCTCCCGCCGCTCGATTGCAGATTGATTTCGAGATCCTTCGCGGCGGCGAGGTTCGATTCCACGCCAATGACGCGCTCGAATCGCGAAGTTAGCGGCACAGTAAAAAGTCCGACGCCCGCAAATAAATCCAGCGCCAGGCGCCCTCGGCTATCGCCCAAGACTGATTCAATCAAAGTGTCGACCATAAATCGATTGACCTGAAAAAACGAAAGATGACCGACGCGAAATTGCGCGCCGCCCGCGGAATACGTCAGGAAACCCGGGCCGTACAGTCCAAACGTATCGGCCCGGCGATCCTGGATCAGAATCGATTCCGAGTGTGGGATAGCCTCGCGCAAGGCCGAGGCAATCGAATCGGCTGAATCGGTGAGCCGCTCGGCGGATAGATTGAGCAAAACTTTTTCGTTCGCGGAATCGGCGAAGGCCTCGATCTCGTCAATCGCCGATAACACTTTGCTTTTTGCGAGCAGCGCGCGCAGTTGTTCGAACGTCTCGGCAAGCCTTGGCGAAAGGATCGAGCACTCGTCGACGGCGCAAAGCCGAGTGGTCCCCGCTTCGAAATAACCGATACCCGGGGATGGCGCCGCGCCGTCGTGCTTGCCGCGCAGTTTCCACTGCGCTCGATTCCGATAGCCATACGGCGGCGAGGCATGCGTCTCGATCGGCCCGGTCCACTGAATGCGGCCGGTACGTCCAAGCGTCTCGCGCAGGATTTCCGCTTTAAAGCGAATCTGGGCGTCGTAAGGGATGTGCTGGTACTGGCAGCCTCCGCAGCGTCCAAAATACGGGCAAGGGGCCGCAATGCGCTCTGGTGAGGGTTCTACGACGTGTTCCAGTCTTCCGCGAACGAACTTTTTCTTTCGAGCGGCGGATTCAATTCGCACGAGCTCCCCCGGCAGGACGAGAGGAACAAACACGGTTTGGCCGTCATGATGCGCCAAACCGTCACCGCCGTACACGAGCTTTTCAATTCGAACTTCCATTCGGGGTCGCTTTCCGTTGCGGGAGGTGTGAGCCTCGGCCGTGGAGCCTCAGTTCAGGTAGAACAAACTCAGGCGAGGAAGATTATATCTCTCCCAGAGCCGTTTCTGCATGTACTGGCGTTCGAGTTGCGAAAGCTGCGCTGCCGTCATCTTTCGGCGATAGGGCGCGAGCTGGCGGTCGAGTTCGCGGCGCACATCGACGAGGAATTCGTCCGAGGCGCTCGCTGTCAGTGTCGCAGTGAGTTTCTCCTCGATCACGGTAAGGCGGCGTTCGATATCTTCCAGGTCCAATGCGCCGGGTGCTTCGAGCAACTGCGCAACTTCAGCGATTCGAGTGCGCGTTTCTTCCATGCGCGATGCGACTTCGGGTTGAGCCGCGCGGAGAGCTGAAACCTGCGCCGAAATCTTTTCGATGTTGCGCGTGAAAAATGTCCGCAGTTCATCGCGCGAGAACGACTCTGTGTCATCCTTCGTTTTTGCAACCCTGGGACCCGTGCCGGCAGCAGCTTCCTTTTCTTCTTCCGCCGCATCGAGGACCGCGTCCACGCAATAGGCAAGACTCTTCAACTGGCGGCCTCCCGCAGCACGGCGCGAACGCGCATAACTCTCGAATGCGCGGTCGATCCCTTTCAATACGGTCGGGAGTGGGATGCCCGCTTTCTGCCAGGTCTCGACGATGGCCCAATCGAGCGGCGAGACGAGTAGATGCGCCCCGCGCTTTTGCCAGAAATATTCTTCAATTTCGGTGAAATAATTGAAATAGTTGAACTCGGACATTGCTTCGCGGGATTTCAAGATCGGCTTTTTCGCGCTTGGGTGGAAGGAATATGAAGCGACGTCTTTTCCTGACTACCCGTCGAGGTACGCTTCGCCGCTTGATTCCGCTCCCAGACGATGCGCAGGCCTTCGAGCGTCAGAAATTCATCGACAATTTCAATGTGCCGCGACGCCCGCGCGATCAACGGCGCCTGCCCGCCGGTCGCGATGACGCGAGCTTTTTCTCCCACGACTTGCTTGATGCGCTCGACGATTCCATCGACCATATCCGCATAGCCGTAATAGAGACCCGCCTGCAGTGACTGCATCGTGTTCGTACCGATAATTTTTCCGGGATCCTTGATTTCCACGCGGAACAGCCGCGCAGCGCGGGAGAAAAGCGCCTCCGCGGAAATCCCGATTCCGGGCGCGAGCACTCCGCCCATGTATTCCCCGCGCGCGGAAACGACATCGAAATTGATCGCCGTGCCGAAATCCACCACGATGCACGGACCGCCATACTTGGAAAACGCAGCCACGCTGTTGACGATCCGGTCCGCCCCCACTTCCTGGGGATTGTCGTACAGCACCGGCATACCCGTTTTTATGCCGGGTTCGATGAACAGCGCTTTCACATGAAAATAGCGCTCGGACATTTCTTCGAGTGTTGAATTGAGCGGCGGAACGACGGAGCTGATAATGACGTTGTGAACCGCTGCCGGATCGATTCCCGCCAGCGTGAACAGATCGCGCGTGAGAATACCGTACTCGTCGACAGTCTGATCGCGCGCGGTGGTGAGCCGCCAATGCGCGACAAGCTCGGCGTCTCGAAAAAAGCCCAGCACCGTATTTGTGTTCCCGACGTCCAGAGCCAGCAGCATCAATCCGCCTCGGTGAGAGTGCCGGTAATTACGGGCAGAACGCGTCCGTCATCGCGTCTCACGCGCAACAGGCCTCCCGGTTCGAGGCCCTCGGTCGTGCCCAGATACGTACCGGTTGTGGTCGTGATCCGTACACGTTTTCCGCGGGCGTAACTGGAAACCTCGCTGAAGCGCGACACGATCGCTTCCGGCCCGTCACTGACGAAGCGATTGTAGTAGGAGTCCAGGTGCCGCAGCAACCGGGTGACCATTTCGACCCGCGAGTGGACGCGCTTAGTTTCTATCCGCAGGGAAGTGGCAATATTCGCCAGACTGTCCGGAACGCTCACATGGTTGACGTTGATTCCGATTCCCACCGCGACAAAATGGATTTGGTCCTGCTCCGCATTCATTTCGGTCAAGATGCCGCAGAATTTTTTTCGCCCGAACATCAAGTCATTCGGCCAGCGCAGGTCGGGCGCAATCCCGGTCTGCTCCACAATGGCGTCGCGCACCGCCAGGCCGGCAACCAGTGTAATCACCGGCGCTTGTTGCGGGGAGATCGAAGGCCGAAGGAGAACGGTCATGTAAATGCCATTCGTTTTCTCGGAATGCCACGTATGCCCGCCACGGCCTCGCCCCGCCGTTTGTTCCTCCGCAATCACGATCGTTCCGTGCGGTTCTCCCTGCTCGCCCAGTTGCATGGCGACGGAATTAGTGGAATCGGTCTTGAAAAAATGGTGAATTCGTTTTCCGAGCGGGCCCTGGGCCAATCGCTTCCGCAGCAGTTGCGGCACCAGAATATCGGGCACTTTCTCGAGTTGGTAGCCGCTCCCTGGATGGCCTTTCACGCGGACGCCAAGCGAGCGGAGTTTGTGAATCCATTGCCAGACGCTCGATCGTGTTACGCCGACCTCGCTGGCGATCTTGGAGCCGCTGATGACAATCATCGCGTTATCCGAGAGCAGCGCAAGCAGAGCGTCGATCCGGCGATCGGTTGTGCCGGGCAGATTTGTTGGAGTCATCTTTGTGGCACAGGCTTCAGCCTGTGTGGTTCTGGCTGGTGCCGTCGCATAAGACACATAGGCTGAAGCCTGTGCTACGGAGAGGCTGATGCACCGGGGTTCTTTTCGAGTTGTGCGAGTCTGTCCGTCAATTTCCCGAATTCCGCCTGGCGCTCGGCCAGCGTGGTTTCCAGGCCCTTCACGATGTGCTCCGGAGCGCGGCTGCGAAACGTCTGGTCTTCCAGGCGCTGCTGTTTCGAGGCAACATCTTTCGTGAGCCGGTCTAGTTCCTTCCGCAGGCGCGCGACTTCGGCCTGTACGTCGAACGCGGCATCGAACGCGATGAACAACTCGAAATCCTTCGTGGAACGAATCGTTCCCTTTGTCGAGTCGAAGGGCGGCTTTGCGAAGGTGACGGTGGAAAGATTTGCCAGCCGGAGAATCGTATCCAAACTGTTTTCAATAATCGATTGAACCGACGCCGATGCTGGGGCGATCTGAGCGGGAATCTTTGCCTTCTGATCGATCTTCATTTCGGCCCGCATATTACGAGCGGCAGTGATGATTTCCTGCAATAAGGCAATCCGTTCCTCGGCATCGGCGTCAATTCGCTCGGCGTGCGGCTCGGGGAAGCGGTCGAGCGCGATTGAGCGCGCTCCGCTTCGCTGCGGTAACTCGTGCCACAATTCCTCCGTCAGGAATG
>JBEKCU010000256.1:0-6784 GCA_050014735.1 Candidatus Acidiferrales bacterium
GCTTCAGCCTCTCTGGGCTTGATTTTTGTAACGCGGACAGAATTCAAAACGTCGCCGGCTGACGCCTGTGCTACTGTCTTCGCGCGATGATTTTAAGCATGTAGTTAATCCTACGACCTGAATAGGAGCTGGAACTTCGTTGTATCCATTTATTCACATCGGACCCCTGACGCTCGGCTCCTACGGTTTAATGGTGGCCATCGCGCTGATCTGCGCCTTTTTTATTCTCCGCGCCGATTTCGCGCGCCGCGGAGTTTCCGCCGACTCCGAGGCGATTATCGGCATTGCGGGCCTGGCCGGGCTAGCCGGGTCGCGGCTGTATCATTTGCTCGAGTCGCCGCGCGAATTTTTCGCTGACCCATGGCCGCAGCTCTTCAGCACGATGGGCTTCGCGTTTTACGGCGCGGTGATCGGTGGATTTATCGCCCTGGTCCTTTTGGCCCGGCGTTTTCGCATCCCTGTTCTGCTTATGCTGGATGTAGCTTCACCGGCGGCAGCGATGGGCTATGGAATCGGACGCATCGGCTGCTTAATTTCGGGCGATGGCGACTACGGCGTCGCCACCAATCTTCCCTGGGGCATGGCGTTTCGCCCTCTGGAACCTGGCTCGCGAATTCTTGGTTTCATTCAGTTCGACCACGGCGCCCTGGAGCCCAGCTACGGGTCGAAGGTTCAGGGGTTGCCGCTCGATGCGATCGTGCGGGTTCATCCCACGCCAATCTACGAGTTTCTGGCCGCGATCGTTATTTTCTGGATTCTTTGGCGGCTCGGGGCGCGCGTCATGAAAACGCGCGGACCTAACGGTATTGTCTTTGCGGCCTATCTTGTGATTACGGGCGTTGTGCGATTTCTGGTTGAGATGATTCGCATCAATCCACGATCGTTCTACGGGCTTTCTAACGCGCAAGCGGCGAGCGTTGTTTCAGTTTTGGCTGGAATGATTCTCTTCGCGTTTTGCTGGCGGACCGTTCCATCGCCGCGTCGCGCTTGACGCGTGCGGCGCGCTCGCATAGTGTCATCTTCAGTGCATCCATACGAAGACAGCCAGCCTGGGTCAAGAGGGGAGAAATGAGCCGGCCAACCGGGGTCACAATCCTTGTCGTGCTGATGATTGCCGCGGGAATTGGATTCGCTGCCATGGGATTCATTTTTTTCTTCATGGGATCCACCGGGGCAACGGCCACCGCGCCCACCAGCGGGGCTCGAGCTGCAATGCTTGCGGCGCTAGGCGCCGCTGCCGGAGTCATCTTTCTTCTTTTCGGAGGACTGCACGTCGTTCTGGCGATCGGGATTTTCAGAATGCGAAACCTTGCGCGCATACTGACGATTTTTCTATTTATACTGATCGGAGCCGGCGCGTGCCTGGGATCGCTAGCGACGCTATTGAGTTATAGTCATATTGCCTTGGAATGGAACGTATCGCTTCTTGCCGTGGATGCGCTGGCGCTCTGGTATTTGCTACGCCCCGAGACTAAAAAAGCGTTTCACGCATAAGTAGAACAGGCTTCAGCCTGTTTGTTTTTGACGTTGTGTCATCACCCACGAGTATAACGGCGAAGTCGACTAACGCCGGAGACTTTGTACCGCTAACGAGGACCTGGCAAACTGAAGCCCGTCCGAGCAGCACCCGTCCCACCAGCACTCCCCGCCGCGTCCACCATTTCCACCGACCCGTATTTCTCAAGGATTGTCTTAATCTTACTGGCGTCACCGACCGCCACGACCTGCATCGTTGCAGGGTCGATGTATTTTCTTGCCACGCGCTGGACGTCTTCCGCGGTGATCGCCGTGATTTGTCCGGGATATTTGTCCCAGTAATCAGCAGGGAAGTTATAGGCCTTCCGGGTGATCGCATAACCGATTAATTGCTGCGGCGATTCGAGGGACAGCGCGAAGCGCGCAACGACCGAGCGCTTTGCCGGGTCGAGTTCGGCTTCGGACACCTTCTCATCGCGAATTCGATTCAACTCGCGCAAGAATTCGGTCATCGCTCCGTCGGTCACTTCCGTACGCAGGTCGCCGCCGGCAGTCCATGGTCCGACGTATTTGCGAGCGACGATATTGCTGTATACGCCGTACGTGTAGCCGTGTTCCTCACGAAGATTCAAAAAGAGCCTGCTGGCCGCACTTGCACCGAGGATTTCATTGAGCACGACCAGCGCCGGATAATCCGGGTTTGCGCGGTCGATCGCGAGATTGCCCATGAGCAATGTGGTTTGGACAGAACCTGGACGATCCACCAGATAGACTTTGGCCTTCGTCGCGGCAGGCGGGGCAGGGACAAAATTCACAGCGGCTTTCGAACGATCCCATTCCGCAAGCCACATGCGAAGTTTGGGGATCAACGCGGAGGCGTGAACGTCTCCGGAAATCGCCAGGATCGTATTCTGCGGAGCGTAGCGCTTGTCGTGCCAATCCGCCAGGATCGCGGGCGTCAGCGCGTCCAGGGAATCCGGAGTCGGCGTCACGACGGCTGCGGGATAGGTTCCGTACAGGGCGCGACTCATCGCCTGATTCGCCAGAAAATTGGGCTGGGAGCGCTGCTGCATCAGAGCGGGCTTCGTCCGGGATTGATACTGCGCCAGTTCATCGGCTGGAAAGGTTGGGTGGAGGAGCACATCGGCGGTGAGCGCAAACCACTGTTCGAACGTGTCCGACAATCCCGATGCGGTGACCGCGGTTGATCCTGAACCGAACGGCGCGGAAGCAGAAAGGCTCGCTCCCAGGGAGTCAATTTGTTCAGCGATTTGCTGGCTGGTGCGCGTCTTCGTGCCTTGATCGAGCAATCGAGCCGTCGCCCCTGCGAGACCCGGCATGTTGGCTGGCTCATATAGTGCGCCTGAACCGTCAATATCGAACTGGACAGTGACGAGCGGGAAGCGGTGATCCTCGAGGATCATGACGTGAATCCCGTTCGGTAGAATCGTCTCCACGGGCCTGGGAAGCGTTACTTTAAGAACCGTTTTCGATACTGGGGCGCGATTCAGCCGCTCGACCTTGCTGAGCGGCGTCGCTTTATCCTGGGCGGATTCGCTCTGGCTCCAACCCGTTGCCGTCATCGAGGCTGCCAAAGCCACCGCCATCGCTGCCCGCACTAAAAACTTTTTTTCTGTCATAAAGTTCATTGGGTTTCCCTCGAGATCCTTATCGGCCCGCCGGCGCCGCTTTTGCCTGGGCTTTTGGAGTCGTCAACAGCACGGTGCGCTGCGCAGTTCCAAGATACTTGTTTGCTACCCGCTCGATGTCGGCCGATGTCACTTCGTTATAATTTGCGAGCATCGTATTGACCAGAGCCGGGTCGTGGAAGTAAACGGCATAAAGTCCCAACATTCGCGCGCGTCCGAGCGTGCTCGTCAAGGACCGGGCCTGTTGCAGCGTGTCTTGCGTGCGCACTTTGTCCAGTTCCGCCTGGGTCACTCCCTCTTTTTTGACGCGTTCGAATTCTTCGTAAATCAGTTTTTCTACCTCTCCTGAGTTCTGCCCGGGCCGCAACAGCATAAAGGCCTGAAATAAAGCGGGACCGCGCCGCAAGTCAATCCCTCCCGCAACCTGCAGGGCTACAGCTTTCTCTTTGACCAGTTTTTGATAGAGCCGTGAGGACTGCCCACTGAACAAAATATCGCCGAGCATATCGAGCGCGAACCAATCGGGAGTATTTGCCGGCACCGTCTTGTAAACGATGTCCAGACGAGGTAATCTCGCGAACGAGTCCTCGACTTGCGATCTTCGTTCGGAGGTCTGCACCGGCTCCGCCATATCGACCGCAGGCGGCGCGGGCTGCGAAGGGATGTCCTCGAAGTATTTCTTGATTTTCGTGAGGGCTTCCGGAGCCTTGAAATCTCCCACCAGCGCGAGGACTGCATTATTGGGTGCGTAATAGGTCTTAAAGAATTGCGCTACGTCATCGAGGCTCGCCGCGTTCAGATCCTCCATCGATCCCATCGTGGAATGTTTGTACGCGAAATTATCGTAGGCGAGGCCTTCGAGGATTTCGCCCGTCTTTCCATAGGGCTGGTTGTCCATGCGGAGCCGCCGCTCTTCCTGCACAGTGCTGCGCTGGTTATCCAGATTGGCCTGCGAGACGCGGAGAGCGCGCATGCGGTCGGATTCCAGGAATAGCGCCATGTCCAGCTGGTTCGCGGGAACGCGTTCGTAATAGTTTGTTGAGTCGTTGCTGGTCGAACCATTTACGTCGCCGCCATTGACCTGCACCATGATCAAGTGCTCACCTTTGCCGACATTCTCGGAACCTTGGAACATCATGTGTTCGAATAAATGCGCGAATCCCGTGCGTCCGGACTGTTCGTTTCGCGAGCCCACGTCATACGTCAGGCAGAGCGAAACGGTCGGCGCCGCATGATCTTCCGAGAGCACCACCCGCAAGCCATTCTTCAGCGTGAATTGCTGAATCGGGATCTGGACTTGTTGGATAGGAACGGCGGAGACCCGCGCCGGTAAACCCAGCGGCGCCGCTGAAATCATTGCGGGCGCGACTGCCAGCGTCAGGGCAAGGCCGACGGCGAAAAATATTCTTAGGCACTTCATTTTGCTCTCCAAGAAGGTGGAACTCTCATCGATACAGTATCCTATTCTTTAATGGACGGATGCGAGTAGCAAAGGTTTCTTTCCACGCAGTTGAGAAGAGCAGGAACGGCCGGAGAAAACCGCTGCCTTCACAAAAAGCCTGCGGAGAACAGCGCCGAGATAATGAATACAAATCAGGCCTTGGCTGGATAGTGTTCTGATTTAAATTTGAGTTCGGGTGTCGGCCAGCGAACCCTGGGAACGCCAATCTCCCCATTGGCGTTTTGCGGTTCTGTACCGTCGCCGATCGGGAGATTGGCGTTCCCAGCGTTAGACCCCGAAGTCGCGGGCTCACATTTCCTCGAACGCATTTCTCTAAATTAGGACACTACCGCGGTTCGTCTTTCGACGGCGGTTCGCGTGAGCGTCGATCGTAATGCCCGAGGGCACCGCAAGCCGTGGCCCCTCATCGTTGGAGCAGATTTAGCGTGGAACGCGGACTAGTGCATCGCGGGTTGCTGTTCGCCGGGCGCCGGCTTGTTTCTTCGCATGATGAGCAGGAACGGGACGAGGCACAGCACAATCACGGCCATGACAGAAATCACTTGGACGTATGCTAGCGTGGTGGCCTGGTTATCGATCATGTAAGAAATCATTCCGTACGCCTGACGCCTTGCAACTGACCCGTTCACTCCTTGCCTCTTTAGCGTTTCGGTTAAGCCGCCGATCATGTTGTTAAACGCGGGACTTCCGGGTGCTGTATGCGCGGTGAGCGTTCCGCGGCGCTGCTGTCCGATACGCGAAATCGAAGTCGAGATCAGCGCAATGCCGATGCTCCCGCCAACGTTGCGAACAAAACTGTTCATCGATGAAATCTGATTATTTTTCTCGCGTGGCACGCCTACGTAGGCCAGTACGTTCTGAGGCACGAAGATGAATGCGAGTCCCAGCATTTGCAGTGTGCGTATCGCAAAGGCAGTGCGGAAATCCATCGTCAGGCTGAACACGGACGACATGTGATAGAGCGCCATGGAAATGGCGATAAATCCGAACGCCATCAGCTTGCGCGGATCGACCTTGGAAACAAGCGTTCCCACCAGTGGCAGCATGCACAGCATCGCGAATCCACCACCGGCCAGCGCCTCCCCTGATTTCACCGCCGAATAGCCCAGTTGGACCTGCAAAAATTGCGGAATCATAAACGTCGTGCCGTAGAGCACCATGCCCAACGTGAAACTGAAAAACATCGCCGTCGCAAAATTACGCCTCTGAAACAAATGAATGTCCACGACCGGATTCGGATGGTTCCATTCCCAAACGATCCAGATCAGGAATGCGTAAACCGCCAGAATCACGGCGCCGGTAATCCACGGCGATGAGAACCAGTCGGACTCCTGTCCCTTGTCGAGAGCAATCTGCAAACTGGCAATCGCGATCGTGAGCAGTCCAAGACCGAGGTAATCGGCGCGAATGCCTCTTCGTCTTTCCTGCTCGCGCTTGAGGAACGGCGGGTCTTCCACCACCCGGTTTGTCAGAAATAACGAGAGGATGCCAATCGGAACGTTGACGTAGAAAATCCAGCGCCAGGTGAAATTGTCGGTAATCCAGCCGCCCAGCGTAGGACCGATGGCTGGAGCCAGGACGACGGCCATCCCATACACAGCGAACGCCATGCCTCGCTTAGCTGGCGGAAAAGTGTCGGCGAGGATAGCCTGTTCGCTGGGCTGCAAGCCACCGCCGCCCACACCCTGCAAAATTCGAAAGAAAATCAGCATTCCCAGGCTCGGAGCCAAACCGCACAGAAAGCTGCTGACCGTGAACAGCCCGACGCACATCATGTAGAAACGCTTTCGTCCAATAATCGTGGAAAGCCAGGCGCTGATCGGGAGAATAATTGCGTTCGAAACTAAGTAGCTTGTGAGAACCCAAGCCGATTCTTCATGACTGGCCGACAGGCTCCCAGCGATATGCGGCAACGACACGTTGGCAATGGAGGTGTCGAGCACCTCCATGAACGTCGCCAGAGTGACCGTCATGGCGATCAGCCAGGGATTAAACCTAGGCTTCCACGAGGCTTCCAGGGTTTCCGTCACGGCCATGTTCCTCTACTTCAGCCAAACCTTCGGGACAACGGACAGGCCGGGCCGCAAGCGGTCGAGCCCTTGTTGCCCAGGCTTGAGCCGGATGCGGACAGGTAAGCGCTGAACCACCTTGACGTAGTTCCCCGTGGCATTCTCGGGCGGGAGCAAACTCGAAACGG
>JBEKCU010000257.1:0-6762 GCA_050014735.1 Candidatus Acidiferrales bacterium
CCGCGGACCTCGTTCGATTAACGGCTTTACTCCTGCTTGGAGTAATGATCAGCACGCTTGCTGAATCCATGCATCTCGCTCGCCGAAGGTCCCAGCCTCAGCCGCAAGCAGGCTCGACGTTCGTGCTGGAACGCAAAGTGCAACTTGGTTTCGCGATCGGATTGCTTGCCGTGGTTCTCCTGGGGGCCATGTCTTTCCGAAGCGTTTCGCACATGCGCGACGATGTCGAATGGGTGGACCACACGCATCAAGTGATCTCCGCGCTTCGCGAGTTCCGCGCCGCCATTTCCGTAGCCGAAACAAATCAGCGCGGATTCGTGTTCAGCGGCGACCAGGGTTTTGTCGTGCCGTACAATGCCGCGCTGCAGGACGTGGATCGGCATCTGCGCGATCTGCGTGCATTTACCAGCGATAACCCGGCCCAGCACAAGCACATCGATGTCCTCGACTCATTGGTCGCGGAGCGCATCGCTTATTTCCATGAAGTCTCGGAGCTTCGCCGTACTCAGGGACTCGACGCCGTGAAGGCGCTGATTGCCACGGGACGCGGCGGCGCGATTCGCGACAGTATTCGTGCGATCGTTTCCGACATGGAAAACCTGGAAAACGGATATATCACGGAACGCCAATTTCGCGCACAACGCAGTAGCGACACCGCCAGGGCTTTCGTCATTGCGGCGAGCGCGCTCGCGGCAAGCTTCTTTATTCTGGGCTTTTTTGTGCTTGGCCAAGACTTTTCCGGAGCCCGGCGAGCGGAGACGGAACTGCGAGCGCTGACCGCGCAGTTGGAACTTCGGGTGAAAGATCGCACCGCGGAATTGATTCTCGCGAATGCGTCCCTGAAAACGAGTGAAGAACTTCAGGCCGTGACACTGAGAAGTATTGGCGACGGCGTAATCACCACCGACGGTGACGGCCGCGTCAAATTTATGAATATTGAGGCGGAACGCCTCACGGGCTGGACTGTTTCCGACGCACTGGCAGAGAAGCTGGCCATCGTGTTCCACATTGTGAACGAAGAAACGCGAGCGGTGGTGGCCGATCCCGCGACGACAGTGCTTAAATCGGGGAAGTCCGTGGCCATGGCAAACCACACGATCCTTGTGGCGCGCGATGGCAGGGAAATCGCCATCGCCGATAGCGCGTCGCCCATCGCCGATGCGAATCGGAGCGTGCTGGGAGTCGTAATTGTGTTTCGCGACTGCACCGCGGAGCGGCAGGCGGAGAAAGCGCTGCGTAAGCAAGCTGCGCTGCAGGAACAATTGGCGAAAGTGGCCGCCGCCAGTCCAGGTGCGATCTGCTCGTACCAGCAATGGCCGGACGGAAGAAGTTGCTTCCCATATGCGAGCCCGGCGATCGAAAAGATATTTGGCGTTTCGCCCAAGGAGTTGGCACGGGATGGCTCCCAAGGATTCAAAGGCATGCATCAAGATGACGTGGAGAACGTGCGCAGAACCGTTGCCGAGTCCGCAGCACATCTGACGCCTTTTCGCGGCGAATTCCGCGTTGTCGATCCGGATGGAGCAATCCGATGGATCTCAAGCCATTCGATGCCGCAACAACAGGAGGATGGAAGCACGTTGTGGCACGGCGTATTGCAAGACGAAACCGAAAGAAAAATGCAGGAGCAGAAACTGCAAGTGAGCGAGGATCACTTTCGCATGCTCGTCACGGGAGTGAAGGATTACGCCATCTACATGCTGGACGCGGATGGAAACATTGCAACCTGGAATACCGGAGCGGAACGAATCAAGGGTTGGCGAGCCGAAGAAGTCCTGGGCCAACATTTTTCACGGTTTTACGGCAAGGAGGAAATCGCGGACGGCAAGCCGCAAAGGGAATTGCAGATCGCCAGGCTGGAAGGCCGCTTCGAGGAAGAAGGCTGGCGATTCCGAAAGGACGGTTCGCGATTCTGGGCCAATGTCGTGATTACGCCGCTGCGCGATGACAAAGGACGCGAGTACGGCTTCGCGAAAATCACGCGCGACATGAGCGAGCGCCGGCGGATCGAGCAGGCCATTAAGGAAGACGAAGCGCGGCTCGCCGGCGTCATCGGGTCGGCGATGGATGCCATCATCACCACCGACGAACAACAGCGCATTACGTTATTCAATCCGGCCGCCGAAAACATGTTTGGATACAGGTCCAGCGACGTGATTGGCCGTCCGTTGGACCAACTGATTCCCCAGCGATTTCGAGAGGCGCACGCAATGCATATTCACAGGTTCGGGGAAACCCACGTGACGCGGCGCAAAATGTCCCAAATGACGCCTATCTATGGATTGCGCGTGAACGGGGAAGAGTTTCCGATTGAGGCTTCGATTTCGCATGTGGAAGTGGGCGGGCAAAAATTGTTCACCGTCATCCTGCGGGATATCACGGAGCGAATAAAGGCCGAGGAGGAATCGCGGGAGCAAGCGTCCATTCTCAATCTCTCCACTTTCCTGGTTCGCGATATGGAGAGCCGCATCCTTCTTTGGACTCGTGGCGCGGAGCTGTTATACGGCTACCCGAGTCAGGAGGCGGTGGGCCACGTCTCTCACTCCTTGCTTCAAACTATATTTCCCGCTCCTCTCGCTCGGATTGAGGAAATCCTGCACCGGGACGGCGCCTGGCAAGGCGAACTGATCCACCGCAGGCGCGATGGGAGCCACGTTTCCGTCGCCAGCAAATGGGTTCTTCACCTGAATGCGCAGGGACAGCCCATTAAAATCATCGAAATGAACCAGGACATAACCACGCTCAAAAAGACCCAAGCCATGCAATTAAGCTCGCAGAAGCTGGAATCGGTGGGCGCGCTGTCCGGAGGTATTGCCCATGATTTCAACAATATTCTGCTGGCGATCAACGGCAATGCCAAGCTGGCGATCTCCGATTTGCCCACGGACCACCCAGCGCAGGAAAGCCTGAACGAGATCGCGAAGGCTGGAGCGCGCGCCGCCGATCTGGTGCGCCGAATTCTAACGTTTACCCGTCCGGGCGAACAGAAACGGGAAGTGCAGCGAATGCAGCCCGTGGTGGAAGAAGCCATTAAGTTGGTCCGCGCGACGTTGCCGGCGAATATCGAGATCAGGACCCAATTTGCCGCAGGCCTGCCTCCCGTGTCGGTGGACGCGACGCAAATCCATCAGGTGATCGTCAACCTGGCCACAAACGGCGCGCATGCGATTGGTGACCGCCAGGGAATTGTCGAGTTACGCCTGGACACCAGCGTCGTGGGACCGGCCGACATCGAGCGCGTGCCTGGGCTGGTACCGGGCCGCTACGTGAAACTGTATGTAGGCGACAATGGATGCGGAATGGACAGCGCCACGCTGGCTCGAATCTACGACCCTTTTTTCACCACGAAACCCGTCGGGCAAGGCACAGGGCTGGGGCTTTCAGTAGTGCACGGGATTGTCAGCAGCCATGACGGAGCGGTCACCGTCTATAGCGAAGTGGGGAAGGGAACGGCTTTCCACCTCTATTTTCCTGTTGCGTCGCAGCCAGAGACGCAGAGCGCCGCGGAACCCCAGCGAATCGAGCGAACCCGGAATGAGCATGTGATCTACGTGGACGACGAAGA
Source organism: Candidatus Acidiferrales bacterium (assembly GCA_050014735.1). Classification (GTDB taxonomy): domain Bacteria; phylum Acidobacteriota; class Terriglobia; order Acidiferrales; family UBA7541; genus Palsa-360. The sequence goes on from JBEKCU010000257.1 coordinate 3,566, forward strand.
GGCGCTGGTGTTTTTTGCGACGCGCATGCTCACCCGGCTCGGCTACCGAGTGACCGGGTACACAGATGCGGTGGAGGCGCTGCGGGAAATTCGCGCGCACCCCGAGGGCGTCGACGCGCTGGTGACGGATTTGTCCATGCCTCAGATGTCCGGGCTGGACCTGGCGCGCGAGGCGCTGGCGATCCATCCCAATCTCACCGTCGTAATCACGTCCGGCTACATGCGCCCGGAGGATCAGGTGAAGGCCGAGCAGTTGGGCGTTCGCGAAGTGATCCTGAAGCCCACAACGGCAAACCAATTGGCGAGCAAATTGGACAAACTGATGGAGGAGCGTGCCGAAGCGCATATGCAAAAAAGTAAAAGCACATGAGATTCAGTAGCGCCGGCGAGACGCCGACGTCACCGGAGCCTGTCCTCGCATTCAGGCATCAAGGAAAGTGACTGATTCTTTTAGTTCGCGAATGCGCCAGGCTTGTTTTGCACATACCAGTGGCATCCAGCCAGAAACACGGCCGCCGCGAGATAGCTCATCGTGAATTGTGGAGCGACCCACCAGCCAAGCAGATTCTCGATGCCCTGGGGACTCAGACGGTACGCGTGAATCACGCCGAAGCATGAGAGCACCGCAGCCACGAGCAGCCAGGCGGACGCCCGAAGAAACTTGCGTTCAACGATCCACACGAGCGCCGCCGCCCAAATCATCGACACCAGAAGCGATCCCTGACCCAGCGCAATCATGCCGTAAATCGCAAGCTCGTCGCCAAAGCGCGGTGCGACGGTCATCAAGTCGCTGCCCGATTTGCGCACCGTCAAATCCACAATTTGCGTCACCCACTGCGCCAGCATGGGCACCAGCCCAAGAGCCACCGCGACGCAGTGAGCGGCCGGGACCTCTTGAAACGCCTGCGCAACCATCGCAAGTCCGAACCACACGACTACAAACGCGACCACCTCAAGAGGCACAACGCGCAAAATTGCCGGCACCAGGCCGGTGAGGCATAGGGTGGCGCTGGCCACGCCCCCGAAGACCGAATATCCGATTCTTGCTCCGTTGGCCTTATGGGCGTTGTGGCCGATATAGAGCGTTGTCGGGAACGCGCTGCCCAGTACTGCTCCGAAAATGGTGGCGAGGCCGTTGACAAGCAGCGAAGGAGTCGTGGGATAGTCGTCGCCACCGATCCGCACGCTTTCAAGAATCTGAAGCGAAACCAGTGTATCGAGCAAACTCAACGGCAGGAAAATCGAAGCGTACCGCCAGCCTTCCGCGGAAGAAAGAATCTGAAAAATATTCACCGGCTTCGGAAAATAAATTCCTGGCGGCAATAGCGGCGGCTGCGGCGGCAGATGATACGAATGCATGGCCCTCAGAATCGCGACGGCGATGCCGCCAACCACCATGGCCACGAGGCCAGACGGAATGCGAAAAGGCAATCGCATTCGCGAAGCGTACGTTGCCAGCAGAATCACCGCCGGAAGCAGCGCCACCGCCGGAATCTGAAATATTCCGAAGATGAAGCCCAGGCACAGAAACGCCATCGCAAGACCCGCTAACGGGCAAAGCAGCGCCGCGAGCGGCGTCGTGCGGCGCAGCCAATCGATGCAAAACGCGCTCGTTGTCTGCACGGCGCCGCTCACCAGGCTCGCAAAAATGCCCATGTGCCAGGCCAGTGTCGCGTCGTGCGTGCGCTCGTATACCGGGACCATGATCAGAATGATGTAGGCAAAAATCGTGGGAGTATTTACGCCGAAAGGAATTGCCGTGACGTCATTTCGGCCGGAAGTTCGCGCCAACCGGTGAGCCTGCCAGGCGTAAAAAAGGTTACCGAACAGAATGGAAAATGCGACCGCCGGCAGAATCCGGCCCGTCACCATTTCCTGAGGGAGTCCACAGAGCGGCGTCAGGCTCGCGATTAGCAACAGATCGGGGAAACCGCTGAAAAAAAGTCCGAAGAAACCATCGAGATCACCCGCCACAAACCATCGCGGTCCGGCGCTCTCGACGGGTTGGATCGAGCTAGAGATGAATTGCCCCTCGCGTCACCCGGCTGGTTGGCATGGGGTTCCGCGTCATGCTGTTCCGTACTGAAGGCCCAATTGCCTTAGCCAGTTCCGGTACGCGATCGCGATTCGATCGGATCGCAAATGCAGTTCCGATTGCAGATCGAGCGGCAGCAGTTCGGGCCGTTGCGAATTGACGATGCGAATATCCTGCTCGGTCACGAAATCCTGAAAGCGGCGCAACTCCTGCGCAGGAACATCGAGCGCGTAGTTCATGGCGATTACGACCCACGCCAGGCTGGTATCCGCGTCGACGGGGGTAACGCTGCCCAGGAGCGAAAAATTCTGGCCGTTGTGCAGCTTTGTCATGCGCGCTGCGAATGGGCGTTCCACCCAATAAGTGTAGTGCACCTTGGCAGGACGGCCAGTCCCATCAGGGTCCGGCTGCCAAATGGGAATATCTCGCGCGGTGATTCCCTCCACGGTGGTTGTGACCGTGTAATCGCCGATGTCGGCGTGAGCCGGGTCACCCAGCATGCCTGCGTGAGCGATCGGCAGGTGCGCTACGTCGAGAAGATTTTCGATTATGCGAGGTCCCTGCGCATGGAATCGGTAAGGTCCCGTCGAGACGAGCCGAAAACCAGGGGCTTCACCTTCGGGAAACGATGGAACATCCCCGCAAGCGGCACCCAGAGAAACCCAAACCAGGCCATACTTCTCGCGGACCGCGAAACTTTCCACCCGCGCCCGCGAAGGGGGCGCGTGATCCGGCTGCGCGGGGATTCGCACGCACTCGCCTGAGGAGCCGTATTCCCAGCCGTGGTAGGGACAGACGACACATTCGCGCTCTTGCAATTGGGAAATCTTGCCGAGCGAAAGTTTCGCTCCCCGGTGAACGCATAGGTCGCGCCATGCATGCAAGCCTTCACGGCTCCGCCACAGGACCAAGTCCTGGCCCAGCACGCGGACGGGTTCCAACTTATTTGCTGGCAGGGAGGAAGTCCAGGCGACCGCGAACCATTCCTTCAGCAGGAGAGGATCGTTCAGTCCGAGGTCTTGCGGCATATCGAACAAAGCCCCTGAAATTGAGGCCCTATCGTAGCGCAAGTTGCCGTGTCGAAGGAATCTTCAATCCAAGGCAAAGAAATCGGCAACTTCAGATTTGGAAAGCGCTCCCCGACATCACGCCTGGAGAATGC
>JBEKCU010000258.1:0-6735 GCA_050014735.1 Candidatus Acidiferrales bacterium
GGGTTCCTAGGTTTTCAGTCAGGGGGAAACAAGTCCGGTGCATATTCTTGGAATTAACGCGTACCACGGCAATGCTTCCGCGGCGATTGTGTCCGATGGACGGCTCATCGCTGCCGTTGAGGAGGAGCGCTTTAACCGCGTAAAATACGCGGCGGGATTTCCCTCCGCGGCAATTCGATATTGCCTAGACGCTGCCGGTATCAAGCTCTCCGAAGTCGACCATATCGCGATCCCTCGCAATCCCTGGGCGCGCCTTGGAACCAAGCTCCTTTACGCAATGAGAATGCCGAGTTTTGCGCGAGAGAGGGCGAAAGTGCTGGCCCGTTTTGTGGGAATTCCCGAAGCACTCGCGCAGGCGTTCGATATGGCTCCGGAAAATATTCCGGGGAAATATCACCGCGTCGAACACCACCAGGCGCATCTCGCCAGCACATTCTTCGTTTCGCCGTTCGAACAGGCCGCACTGCTCTCCGCGGACGGCCTTGGAGATTTTGCCAGCACAATGTGGGGAACCGGCCAGGGCAATCGCCTGCATATCGATGGCTCCATTGCCTTCCCACATTCTCTCGGTATGTACTACACCGCCGTCTCCCAATACCTGGGGTTTCGCAAATTTGGCGACGAATTCAAAGTCATGGGCCTGGCCGCATACGGTGAACCCGCGTATCTGGATGAGTTTCGCAAAATCGTCCTTACGAACGGGGGCGTCGGTTTCCGCCTGGGCCTGGAATATTTCAAGCATCACCGTACAGGCCCCGAGATGACCTGGAAAGATGCCGATAAGACGCCCGAGCTTGGCGCCATGTATTCCGACTACATGGTCGAACGGCTAGGTCCTTCGCGCGACCCCGAAGCTCCCGTCGAAAAGGTTCATCGGGACGGCGCTGCCTCGTTGCAGGCGCGCCTGGAAGAAGTTTTGTTCGAGATGCTTCGGCGACTGCATGCGAAGACGAAACAGAAGGCTGTATGCCTGGCCGGGGGCGTCGCGTTTAACTGTGTCGCCAACGGGAAGATTTTCGACGAGACGCCATTCGAACAAATCTATCTGCAGCCCGCTTCGGGAGACGCTGGTCTGGCGATTGGCGCCGCCTATTTTGTTTATCACCAGGTTCTCGGCCAGCCGCGTTCTTTTGTCATGGAAAATGCATACTGGGGACCGAGTTACACTCCTGAGCAGGTTCGCTCGGCGGTCGCCGCGAGCCGCTTGCGTTCAGAGGGCATGGAGATTGCCGAACTTCCCGAGGAACCGATGGCCAAGGAAGCAGCTAAGGAAATCGCCGCCGGGAAAATCCTCGGTTGGTTTCAAGGCCGTGCCGAATGGGGACCGCGCGCGCTGGGAAATCGAAGCATCGTGGCCGATCCACGCCGCGCGGACATGAAGGATATTTTGAACGCCAGAATCAAACATCGGGAGATGTTCCGGCCCTTCGCTCCCTCCGTGCTTGCGGAAGCCACCGGGGAATATTTCGAGAAGTCCTATCCGTCTCCCTTCATGACGCAAGCCTATTCGGTGCGAACGGAAAAACGCGAAGCCATTCCCGCGCCAACCCACGTCGATGGCACCGGACGGCTCCAAACCGTCACGCAGGAGGCCAATCCGCGCTATTGGCGGTTGATCCGGGAGTTTGGCAATCTCACCGGAGTGCCCGTGGTGCTCAATACTTCATTCAACGACAATGAGCCGATCGTCTGCCGCCCCGAAGAGGCGATTGAATGTTTCCTTCGCACCAAGATGGACGTGCTCGTACTTGGCGACACGCTGGTGCGCAAGCCGGCCTCAGCCGAGGTGCCGCGCTGATTCGGCACGCTGTTGTATCGCAATACGATGTTTTTTCGTTTTTCCTCTTCCGGACGAATCCGTGCACATCCTCCTGCTGAACGAATACTTTCCGCCCGATACCAGCGCCACGGCCAAATGCGCGGCGCTGGTCACGGAAGCTCTTACTCAGAAACACCACGTCACCGTGGTTGCCGGCAGGCCAAGTTACGATCCGACAGAGCATCACCCGCCGTATCTCTTACGGCGCGAAGTGCGCGGCAATCTTATCGTTGAGCGTGTTGGGTCCACCGCTTACCCGCGCTTTGAAATGCGCCGCCGCGTCTCGAATTATCTGACGTATCTTTCCCTCGCTGTTCCGAGGGCGCTTTCGATTCGCTCCGATATCGTTCTTGCCATGACGGACCCGCCGATAGAAGGCATCGCGGGTGCCTTGGTGGCGCGCCTGTCCTCCCGACCCTTCGTCTACAACATCCGCGACATGTATCCGGACATGGCTGTGGGAGGCTCGATTGTGCGTCCCGGGAGTTTCACGGCGCGCTGGGAGTCGATGCATCGCTGGGCGCTGCGTTGCGCTGCTCGCGTCATCGTCCTCGGTGAAGACATGCGCGACCGCATCGTCGCAAAAGGTGTCGATCCAGGACGCATCGTGATCTCACGCGACGGTATCAATATTCCCGAATCCTTGCCATCGCCGGACAATCCTGTGGCGCGAGAAATTCGCGGCGATTTCCGTTTCGTTCTGGTGCATGCCGGCAACCTGGGCTTTTACGGCGCGTGGCAGACGCTCATCACGGCGGTACGAATGCTTGAGAACGAAGGCGTGGGCCTCGTATTTGTTGGCGAAGGAGCGATGAAGGCGCAGGTCGAAGCAATGGCCGCCGGATGCCGGGCTATACGCTTCCTGCCGTTTCGCCCGGCGAGTGAAGTGCCACTCGTGCTTTCGTCGGGGGATATGCACGTCGTCACGGTGAAGCGGGGCCTGGAAGGCGTCGTTGTTCCGAGCAAGTTGTATCCGACGCTCGCGGCCGGCCGTCCCGTGTTTGGCGTCGCGCCGGAGGAAAGCGATGTCGTGCGGATCATCCGCCGGTCCGATTGTGGACTGGTCGCGAATCCGGACGACCCGAACACCGTTGTGGACGCCATTCGAGGCGTGTTGCAAGACTCGGAACGCTTACGACACATGGGTCTTCGCGCCCGGGAGATCGCATTTTCTTATGATAGAGTGAAACAGCTAAAAATTTTCACGGAGACGTTAGAAGAAATTGTTCGCGCATGATGCATGTCGAAACGTTCGACGCGGAACTTCCGACGCGGATGAAGTTGCCAGGCAGGTGGCCCGGCCTTTAAGCAGAAGGTTCGGCCTTCGAGTGGGAGGACCAGCCTTCACGCAGGAAGTCCGACGTTCGAGTAGGAGTAGGAGTAGGAGGTCCGACCTTCAGGTCGGACAATCAGCATGTCGTCACGCGGGCCTTTAGGCCCCGAAGCTTCAGGGACTGAAGCCCCTGAAAACTTGAGCGCCGACGCCGGGGCTTTAGCCCCGGCCTCCTGGAGAGCCAAGACCATCGCAAGAATTTCTGAGTTGGCACAATTTCAGAATTAGGACAGCAGATGAACACGAGCCTGATCGCATTTGCCGTTGCCTTGATTGCTTCTCTGGGTCTCACTGTCCCGGTGCGTCAGTTAGCGCTCCGCACGGGAATGGTGGACCATCCCGGCCCGCGCAAAGTTCATGTTCAGCCGATGCCGCTGCTTGGCGGTTTGGCCATCTATTTTGGCGTTCTGATCGCACTGCTGGTTTCGATGGACGGCCCTGCTCTTACGCAAGTGATTGGAATTTATGCGGGCGCGACACTGGTCGCGGTGGTTGGGATTCTCGATGACCGCGGCTTGCTGCATCATCAAATCAAACTGTTCGGCGCCATGCCTGCTGCGGCGATTATTCTGCTTCTTTCGGGAATTCGTGCCCAGGTTTTTTCCACGGTTTGGCCTGGCACCGTCGGAGTGCTGGCCGACACGGCGCTCACTCTGGTCTGGGTCGTTGGAATCACGGCTTCATTCAGCATTTTAGATCACATGGATGGACTCTGCGCGGGCGTTGCCGCAATGGCGTCCCTCTTCTTTGCAATTTTCGCTCTGGAAAGCGGGCAGCTTCTGGTCAGCACAATGGCTGCCGCGGTTTTGGGAGCCGCTGCCGGATTCCTGCGCTGGAATTTCAAGCCCGCGAAAATTTTTATGGGAGATGGCGGAGCGATGTTTCTCGGCTTCCTGATGGCGACGCTGTCCCTCAAGCTCCGCCCTGTGATCTCCGGCGGCCATGCCGCCGCATGGTTGATCCCGCTCTTTATTCTAGGCGCGACAATCTTCGATACGACGCTGATTTCCATTTCCAGGTCGCGCCGGGGCTTCATTCCGTTCACGACCCCAGGGAAGGACCACACCGCGCATCGCCTTTCGAATCTCTTCAACAGCCAGCGGAGCGCCGTTTTGATCATGTATGCGCTCGGAGCCATCGCCGGGTTGTTGGCCCTGGCGATCAGTCACCTTCCTGCGCGCTCTGCGTACGCCGTAACCGCACTCTCCGCCGTTGTAGTACTCGGAGCCGTCGCGCTACTCGAACGCGCGCCCTACGAGCGGCAAACCCCCAAGAACAAGATCGCTGCGTAGTTCAGCGACTTGCCCTCTAGAAGGGTTTTATTCCGCAAGCTATCTCGCAAATAGTCTTTGTGGGTCGCGGCTTCAGCCGCGACATTTAAAGCCCAAAAAAACAAGGGCTTTGGCCCCTGACGATAGATCGAGTTCGAATGGCCGGCAGGCTTGAGACGGCTTGCAGTTTTCTCTGCCGCATTTCGCTTGTCCAACTGTTTCCTCTCGGGACAGATCGGAATCTGTTGAGACATCGCTATTAAATAAGCAGCTGAAAATCTTCGCGCCAGCTCGCCGCAAGGTATTCCACGCGCAGCGCGCGCTCGATCAATTCTTTCGAACGTACCTCGCTCAGATAAATGCGCACAGCATCCAAGATGGAAACATGGTTTTCATCGTGATGGACCCGCACGATTTCGTCTCCCGCCCCCACTTCTCCTTCTTGCAGAACGCGGAAGTAGAATCCGGAGCGGCGGCTAGCCAGGAATCGCTTGATCATATCGTGCCGTTCGAATTTCAGATTCAATTTGAAGCAAGGGAGCCGGGGCTGGGTCACGACCACTATAGCTGTGCCGATTCGAAACTGATCCCCGAGGCAGACCGTATCTTCAAGCAGGCCCGAAGTGGTGAAATTTTCGCCAAACGCGCCCCACGGAAGTTCCACGCCTGGAAGTTCATTCTGCCAGAACGGATAATGTTCGGAGGGATAGCCATACACGGCCTTGTCCCGTCCTCCATGGACGGACAAATCGGCTTGCCGGTCCCCATCGAGATCCAGCCAACGCAAATGCACTCGCCCTTGCACGGGTGATTTGAAAATGCCTGTCGATACTTCCTGGTTGTCCTGGTGGATGGTACGAGGGATTCCGACTTGTACGGAAATCAGCGCGGGCTGCATGAGCACTCTCCTATTTTGCGGCTGGGCATGACAACGCGCGTCCGGGCACGGAATCCAGTCTTGAATGATATTCGTCTTGCCAATCCAGATCAACGAAATGGAATAATCGTGCTTTTTTTCGGCGCCACTCTGCCTTCTGCTTTGCCTAACGTCCGCGTTTGGCTATACTGCTGTCTCACCGTTTGGGCTCCCGATTGGGATAGCCGTGGGATTGGGTGATGTAAGTCGGTTCCCGGTCAAGCCGGGAAAATGGTTGGCGGCTGCCCGCAACTGTCGGAAATTGTTTTTTTGATTTATAAACATACAGGCGATCCGATTGCGGAGCGCTGACTGTTCACGATATCAGTTTGAACTGAGGGAAGGTCACACTGCCGCAAGAGATCGAAAAAGGAAACGGGGCGAAGGCGGGCCATCAGGTCGCCATCGTTGGCGGCTCCGCTTCAGGTTTTTTCACGGCATCGCTTCTGGCGAAGGCGGGCTGCTTAGTGGAAGTTCTCGAGCGGTCCGAGCAACTCGATCCCACTCCTCGCACGCTGATCGTTACCAGTCACATGCGCACGCTGCTCGGGGAAGTTGGCGATCGCGCCGTTGTCAACGAAATCCGCAAATTTGAACTTTTCACTGACGGCCGCAAGGCTCACGTTCCTCTGCGCCACCCGGACTTGATTATCGAGCGGTCGCAGCTGATCCGCGGCCTGGCGGAGCAGGCGCAAAGCCACGGCGCGAAAGTTTCCTTTGGCAGTCGGTTCACTTCGCTGCAAAGCAACGGCAACGGTCTGCGCGTGGGCGTCGAGCGCTCGAATGGCGGCCGGGAGGAAGAATTGCACGCCGACATCGTGGTTGGCGCGGACGGCGCTCTCTCGCGAGTCGCGCAGGCTGCGGGATGGCCGCGCCAGGCAACCGTTCCCCTGGTGCAGGCGATCGTGACAATGCCCGCGGACATGTCTCCCGACACGGTGCGCGTATGGTTTATTCCGGACGACACGCCGTACTTTTACTGGCTGATTCCCGAATCTCCCGACCGCGCGGCCCTGGGCCTGATCGGCGAAGATGGACAGGAAACGCGCCGCTGCCTCGAACGCTTCATGGAAAAGCGCGGGTTTACTCCGCTAGGATTCCAGGGCGCGCGAATCCCCGTGTATGACCGCTGGACGCCCGTCGAGCGCCGCGTCGGCGCTGGACGCGTATTTCTCGTTGGCGACGCCGCCGGGCAGGTAAAGGTTTCGACGGTCGGAGGAATTGTCACCGGGTTTCGCGGCGCGATCGGCATAAGCGAATCGATCTTGAATGGCGGTGAGAGCCGCGAGCTGCGTTCCCTGCGCCGCGAACTCGATCTGCATCTGCTAATCCGAAAAACCATTCATCAATTCAAGCAGGCCGACTACAGCCGCCTGGTCGATCTCATGAACGCCTC
>JBEKCU010000259.1:0-6702 GCA_050014735.1 Candidatus Acidiferrales bacterium
GCAGCCACGACCGACGGGGCCTCATCGGGTAAGGGTACGTCGGGCGCAACGACGTCGGGCGGGAAATGTTCGCTGTCAAACTCCCGCGGTGAGACGGGCGGAATCAACTCCACGGCGATCCTCTCTCGAAGATCTCTGTCCGATGGAGTCACAGTCAATGGAACGACGCCTAGCAAATGGTGTTTCGCATCCAAATTGCTCAAGGCTTCAAATAGCCGACTCATACTTTTATCGCTTTTGATGGCATTGGTGCTTCCTTCCGGCACGTCTCGCGTCGTCGCTAAACTACCCAACTGTCTACAAGTTGGTTGTCACGGCAGAGTTCGTGGAGCCATGGCAGCACATTTGCCCCTCGAAGTCTTATATTTTCAAGGTGCTTGGCGTCGGCGGCGACTTCTGCAAGTTCTCGAACGGAAATTCTTCCTAACCTTTGTAGAACGCGTAGAGATTGCCAAGCACAATCATCATCGCCAACGCCAAAGCTGCTCCAAGTTCGGCCCACTTTCCCAGCACGCGAACATGATCTTCCCTCGGAGTACTCAATCGAGGAATTCCGACCAGGACTCGGACCGGAACAATCCCTTGGAGATCTTTTTCCTGTCGGATGCGTACATCGGTCAGTTCAAGGAAGGCGGCGAAACCTAGCCCCAGAAAAATGCCCGCAATCAACCCGCCCATGCTGAACCACAAATGGTTTGGCGACGAAGGCTTATCGGGTAAGCTTGGCGGATCGATGATGCGAAACTGTTCACCTTGCTGCTGGTGTTCGAGGCTCGTGGCCAGCTGCGACTGCATTTGTTTCTGTTGCAGGGAGGTGTAGTTGGTTTTGGATTCTTCATATCCACGGGAAATATTTATCAGCTCTTGTTCCGTTTCCGGAGTCAAATTCAGACGTGTCTGATATGCGGAAATCTGCGACTCGAGATATTTTTCGTGCTGTTGATCGCTCAGGATTTCGAGCTGATTTGCTTTGAGCTGGCTTTGCAATTGCATCATGGAAGTTGATGAGTCAGGTTGCAGTTCTGCCATCGCTGCCGCATCGACAGCAGTTGTTATCGTGGGATCTTTCTGATTGGCAGCTATTTCATTTTCGGTTTCCTTCTCTAGTTTCTCTATCCTCGCAATATTAACTTTGAGTGCCATGATGTCTGGATGCTCGCCGGTATACCGTGACTCGAGGTCTTGAAGCCGCACGTGCATATCAAGCAGCTCTTTTCTCAGAATGGCCCTCGGTGTCATTGTCGAAGTGCCTATCTGCGCGGACTGATATTGCTGCAAAAGTGACTCCAAATAGAGTTTTTGCTGCTTTGCCGCATCCAGGGTCCGCTGGGCGCTTTGCAACTGATTCTGTAAGCCTGAAAGGATTTGGACATTGCTATCGAGCTGGGTGGGTAGCTCCCCGAGGTGTTTTGCCTTAAACGCCGCTACCTTGGCTTCCTGCACTGCCATATCGGTTCGAGCATCCGCGAGTTGGCTCTCAAGGAAGGCTGTTGTATTCTCAGAGAGCTGCCGTTGCGCCTCCGTGTTCTCGTCGATGAACAATGTAGTGAGTTCACTGTTCACCTCCCGTGCAAGGTCGCGCGACCTGGCAGAATAACGCATTTTGAAAGCTGCATAGTCTCCCGGCCGGCCAGGCGTCTCTACCAACTCAATCTTGATGTCGTTGCGCATTTGTTCGATCGCATCGCCGGACTTCAGCACGCCGCTAAGGCCGCGAGGCCGGGAATAAAGATGAAAGCGGTCGATCGTGGCCTGAAGACGTGTGCGACTAAGAATTTGCTGCGTCAAGCTCTCCAGACGTTCCTGAAGATTGGTAGTGACGTTGGGTGTGACATATCGGTCGGGTACCTTTTGCTCCTCCACCAAGATCAACGCCTCTGACTGAAACGTCGGTGGCAGAAACCAGCTCACTCCGCAAACGGCCGCCCAGGCAAAAAACAGCGGGAGCAAGATCCACCAGCGCCGTCGAAGCGCCATGGCCCAGTAATCTTCCCAGCTTCGAAACACCGGATTATCTAGTTCATCGGGCATTCCAACCCCCGGCCGGCCTTATAACCTCAGGATAATAGACCTGACAGGAAACTTTGCAATTGCTGAACCTCTCATTGCACATCCGGTTCCGCCCTACTCGGCGTACCAGAGCCAAACGGGTCGTTTCAATCAATTGGGCCCCTGGTTTGAGCGGAGTGACTCTGCCCCAACCCGCAGAGAGACATTCGGATTCTGATCGTCAAGGGTTGCTTTTGAGCTTAGGACAAGTGGAGAGTTATTGGGACTAGTCGGTGTTGCGGGGACCGGCAAGACCGGTGTCGACGTAGAGACAACGGAACTTTTTACGGCGGTCTTGATTTCGTGCAAGAAGAACACTAGTCGCTGCTGGAGGTTGAAATGAACCCCGGACCAAAACAAAACAAGGAGCACCACGCTCGCAACAGCAGCCTTTGCAAGCCAGCCGCGAGATGGCGGCTCCGTAACGGTGAGAGCCGGAGGTCTGGGAGCTACGGGGATAATCGGCTTCGGTTCAACTGCCAATTTCGGCGGACGTTGCGTTTCTTCGTTCGGCGATCCGGGCTCCAAGTCGGCCACGACGTCGCGCATCATCTCCCGGTCGATGGTTTTCGCCTTCGAGGCCCAGCCGAGCGACATCGCACAAAAGCACATGTTATTTATATTTCGAGGAACGCCTTCACTACGTTCGGCGAGCAACGCACGGGCGCCGATACTGAGCATCGGTGGGCCGTTGTATCCGGCGACCCAGAGGCGATGATCGACGTAAGCGTCGACCTCCTCGCGAGTGAGCGGTTTGATCGGAATCGAGAAAGAAATCCGTTGCCGAAGTTGGGCCATCGATGATTTAGCCAACTGTTCGGCCAGCTGTGGCTGTCCTGCTAGGACGATCTGAATGAGTTTCATCCACGGTGTCTCGAAATTTGAGAGCAGCCTGACAGATTCGAGTACCTTCTCATCTAGGTTCTGTGCCTCGTCAATGACGAGAACGAGCCGCCGACCCGAGTGCATTTCCTCCATTAGAACGCGATTCAGAATCGAGTGCATTTCCGGGAGGTCTTTGCCTGCACCGTCGAGGCCGAGATCCGCGAGGAGGTAATACATGAGATCACGTGCGTTACCAACGGTTTGAAACAAGAAAACTGTACGGGCGCTGTTCCGCAAGCTGTCAAGATAGTGGAAAAGCAGCGAAGTCTTTCCCATTCCTGGCTTGCCAATCAGCGTCAGGAAACCTCGATTCAATTCTGTTCCATAGGTGAGCGCGGCGAGCGCTTGCCGGTGTGTGTCGCCAAGGTAGAGAAATCGCGGATTGGGTGTTACACCAAATGGCTGTACTGTAAGTCCAAAGTGTTCGAGAAATTGTTGCTCAACGGTTTGTGGATTCTCGCCGTCAACGCGATGATGGGGCGTGGCCGCATCCTCAACAACCGGGGGAACGCGATTATATAGGTTGTCCATAACCGACCAACTAAAGTAATTCGATGTCGTAGCCTTCGACTCGGATTGAGACAGATCGGGAAAGCAGCTCGACGGATACAACTAGGCTTTGGTCTTCCCCTTGCCGAACGAAAATTCCTTCGACACCATCAAGAGCCCCGCCGCGAATACGAATCCGCTTTCCTGCCCCGAGGAAGGGATGTGGGACACAAGGAGCGTTGCTGTCAATCACTGTTCTGAGACTCTCGATCTGTTCGTCAGGGATTGCGGTGCCTTGTCTTTCGTTTCCGACGAAACCCAGCACGCCGGGTGTTCGCAATACCTTTAAGCGCTCGTCAACACACTGAACCATGCGGACGAAGGCATAGCAACTAAACATCGGGATTTCCACCACACTCCGGCGGTCACTCCACTTGTGAATTTGGCGGACGAGGGGAAGGAAGGTGCAGACATGCTTCTCTGCGAACTGCGCGGCTATTCGTTTTTCGTGCCGCGCCATGGTGTGAACCGCGTACCAATTCGATCCTTCTGAAGAAAAACCCAGAATAGGAACTGGCGGTGTGGATTCAAGATGTGTCTGAAAATTAGCCAAAGCTTCGCCCTCTCAGTCCCAATGCTGCTTTTGAAACAAAAAACATTTCAACACGCCCGAGAAGCAAGTAATACGGAAGGCTGATTGCTACGTCCGCCTCCGGATTTGGCCCAGTCTGGCTTGCTTACCGCACTTGCCCATTACTCCTTCGGCTCGCCAAGGCCGTATCGCTTCCAAGAATTCTGGTCATCAATCGCATGTCCCTCTCCGTCGCGGAGAATTGCTGTATGGTTCATGGCTGCGAAGCCGGCGTCCTTTGACCACGAGGTGCCCGCCTCAATCCGTACGACCCTGCCTTTGGCATAAAGTTCCGCCGGGCGCGAAGACGGTGCGAGTTGTGGCAGAAGAACGTTCATGTCCACGGGCGAACCGACCGGAGGAACTAGATCCGAGTGCACGTAAATACCTCGGCTATTAAGGTCACGACTCAGCCCTTCGCTTCCGTGGACCACTCCGACGTCGTCCGTCCACGAAAATGTTACGACCAGCCGCAACGGATAGCGCATCGCGCCTCTTCGTTCCATAAGTAATGTCCTGCGCACTCGATGCAGAAGTCCGGTGCGACGCATCCGCGGCGTCCTATCTGAATCAGATAATCAACTTCGTGATAATTCCACGAGTGCTCACTCTACCCTACGGACAAAGCCTGTAAAGAGGCCGGTGGTCAGGTATCGTGACGGGACTTTAGTCTTTGCGTGCGCAGATCGTTCCGGTCTTGAAATGTTGAAAGTGAACTACTCCGACGCTTCAAGAAGAAAGTCTCTGGCTCAAAACTTAAGTCTCGAATCGGCGGCGAATCATGATTCGGATGCCATCTTGTTTTCACAGACCGCGGAAATCGAGACTGAGAACGTTTCGACATTCTCCAGGTGGAAACAAACGCCTTGGACAAATATCGCCGAATCGCCAAAGAGTCGAAGGCGCTCGGGCAGATCTTGCGACGTATGCACCTTGGGGATTTAGGTTCGACCGGTCTGTCAAAGAAGAGGTTGGTTCGTCGAATATCGCTAGTAGTTGACTAATTTATGCCAGTCCGCGTCGTCACCGCTGATTAGTTTCCAGAACAAGGCTGCCAATCTATACCATTTCGGTTTGTTTCGTGGTTCGATTTGCTCGATGTATCGAGCGTCAAAGGGGTGGACATCTTTGCCTCCGACCCGACACCCAATACGATCAGCTCCACTTCGATAAACTGTCCGGGTCAATCCGGCGAAGTGCAGGGAAGCATACCCCTGTTGTGGTGACATTCTGCGTGAGCAAAGTGTCGGTAATGGGTCCAAGTGTGCTCGCCATCGACCTCAGTCTGAGCGGTAACCACGCGACGAATCTCGTGTAACGCCGCATTCGGACATCGACGTTAATTGTTGCCATTCGCCGGCGATTCGCAGCAGCTTGTCAAAGAAGCAACTCGAATTTGCTTTTGCAGAAGTAATTCTCTTCGGATTGACCCTCAAAGCTTAAGCATGGTGGCCAGCCTTTGCGGGTAACTCTCTCTGAGCAATCAAATCTCTATTCGCAGCCGATTCGTCGCGAGCATTTTCCTCTTGATATAGGCAAGAGAGCACAAGCTCCACTCGATTGGAAACACCCAGCTTGTCAAAGACTCGAAACAGATAGTTTTTTACCGTGTGCTCGGTCAGCCCCAATTGTTGGGCAATCTCTCGATTGGAAAGGCCTTCAATAGCTAGGCGGACCACTGCTGCTTCACGCACCGTAACACGGCTCTCCATTGCCGGGTCCAGCTTCCGTGTTTTTGGAGATCTGGCAAAAGCACTCAAAACAAAATGCAATTCTGCAGAGTTCGCCCAAATTTGTCCTTGGGAAACTACTTCCACCGATTTGCAGAGGAGTTCGAACGGGCCGTTTCTGCAAAACACCCCGACCGCACCAAGCTTGAACGCTTCGATTACCATATCCTTATTCTCAGATGGCATCACGACGATAATCTTTGTCTCCGGATGGGTACTTCGGATCTCTGGCAATATCCGAAGGCCGGTCAGGGGCCCCTCCTGCAGATCTGAGCTAAGGAGTACGACCTGTGGTAACTTTTGTTCGAGTGCCTTCAAGACTTCAGCCGTACTGGACGCAAAGGCGACGACCTGGAACCGCTGCCGGACAGAGTAAAACGCCTTGCGCAACAGGTCACAGTGCATTTTGGTTGAGTCCGAAATGAGTACAGAAATGTGCGTACGCATATTCTTGTTCCTCCCCCAAAGGATGCCCAATACAACCGCAGGACCATTTCTTACCCAATTGAGCCACCTGAAACTAAACTAATAAATCTGACCCTATTTCACCAATCAGGACTTTCATGTAGATATCTGAGAAGTTCTTTGTAGCTAGCGATTCCTGTTTTGGGATTGATCTTTGTGCCGCGAACAAAACATTGGCTGTAGAATACAAAATAATCCTCAATCTAACGCGTATCTCCGAAGTGATTTCTCCTGTCCGCAACATTGTGCCAAAGTGGGAGTGGTCAATCTGTTCAATAGTGCACATGCAGGCGGAGTGGCAGCGGGGATTGGGAACAAATATTCGAGTTGATTGCGGCGCGTGTCAACGAGTTTGAGACCAGCGGTCACGGAATTTAGTGAGTCTTTTCATCTGCGGTTAGCGGTTTGTTGATCCAGACCTCGGTTGGAACCGAGAGTGGTTTTGGCGCTTGG
>JBEKCU010000260.1:0-6651 GCA_050014735.1 Candidatus Acidiferrales bacterium
GCCTTGCATTCCGGCACGAATTTGAAGCCTGCATCAGCATGTTTGGCTGCATGTCCTACCTCGTCACCTCAAAAGACTTGAGACAAACCCTGCAGGGAGTTGCGCGGGCCCTGTTGCCGGCAGGGATTTTCATTTTCGATTTCTGGAATGAGATAGCAGTTACGATCCAGAAACCGTTGGTGCGGCGCAAAGACGTTGTACTGAACGCGGGCCAAAACCTGGTGCGCATAGCCACGCCGGAAGTGGATTGGAGAACGAAGACCTGCTCGATTCGCTACCAGGTCAGCCTGCTCGAAAACCAAACGGTGAAGGAAAGCTTCGAAGAAACTCACAAAATCCGTTTCTTCAGCCCAAGGGAAGTCGCGGCGGAGCTTGACGGAGCGGGATTCGATGTCCTCGATATTCATGCGCCGGACGGCGGCAAAAGCGGGATGGACGAATCCTGGTTTCTAACGGCGGTCGCGCGCCGGAAACGCGAAACGGGAAGGTGCTGAATGCCAAATGCCACAACAGCAGCCGCAACAGCAGCCCCGGCAACAACGAAAATTCGCATCCCGCAGTTCGCGCCGTTGCTGGGCGACCAGGAACTGGCGCAGCTTCGTGAATGCATCGAAACCGCCTGGCTCACGGAGGGTCCGAAAACCGCCGAATTTATCGCGCGTCTGGCCGCGCTCACCGGCGCGAAGCACGTTATTTTGGCACCGAACGGCACTCTGGCGCTTTACATGGCGCTTGCCGTATGCGGCATTGGGCCGGGCGATGAAGTCATCGTTCCGGACTTCACGTTCCTGGGAAGCGCAAGCTCAATCGCATTAACCGGAGCCCGTCCCGTCTTTGCTGACGTCAGCCCCGAAACATTCAATTTCGAAGTGGACGCGGTCCGGCGCGCGCTGAGCCCTCGCACCCGCGCGATCATGCCGGTTCACATCTACGGGCAGGCCGCCGAAATGACTCCATTGCTCGAGCTTGCCGAGCAGGAAGATCTGTTTGTGATCGAGGACGCGGCGCAGGGAATTGGCGTGCTTTACCAAAATCGCCACGCCGGAACGTTGGGAGATTTGGGATGCCTCTCCTTCTTCGCGGACAAAACGATTACCACAGGCGAAGGCGGCGCGATCCTCACCAGCAACGATGAATTTGCCGGCCGGCTGCAATATTTCAGGAATCAGGGGCGGCTAAGCCGCGGATCGTTCATCCACCCGCAGATGGGCTGGAATTTTCGCCTGACCGATCTTCAGTCCGGCATCGGGATCGCGCAACTCGACCGTCTTAAAACGATTATCGAACGCAAGAGGCAAATCGAAGATCTCTACAAGTCTCGCCTCGCTGGACTGGAAAACGTTAAATTTCCTGTCGCGAAGGAGCCGCAATCCCGAGTTCCATTTCGAATGAACATCCTGGTTCCCGATCCGGAAAAGCTTTCCGAGCATTTGACCCGCGAAGGCATCGGCGTGCGGCGTTTTTTCTATCCTCTGCACCGCCAGCCCTGTTTTAACGAGCAGAACAGCAGGATCGGCGGGGAGATGGTGAATTCGATTGCTGCATTCGACCGCGGCCTTTCGCTCCCTTCGTCGGTCAAGCTTACCGAGCACGAGATCGATACGGTTTGCGAGGCTATTTCCGCCTTCTTTCAATAGATAGGCCCGAGCGACATTCCAGCAGGCACGGAATTTCAAAAATGGAGAGTTCCCAACGTGAATCAGGTGGATACGGATTTTCTTCCTCGACGAGCAAAGACACTCCCGCCAGATGCCGCTGAAAAAGCGATTCGCACGGTGTACGCCGACTTGATTGGGCAGACAGGAACAATCATCGATCAGTTGCTCAATAATCCGCCCGAGGGATATCGCTTTGTAACCCGAAAAAAAATGACAACCGTGATCGCCAGTCGCATGCACGGGAATGGCGGATATCGCAAGGCCAAACGAAGCATTCAGCGTTTCCTGCCGGCCAACCTGATGACCAGTTACTTCCTCACTCGCTTCATGAAGCCGCCAGTTCCCGTGGACCTGACCTACTCTATCTCGACAGTGATTTTTCGCCCGGAGCCATGGGTTCTTTACGTGGAAGCTCCGAACCAGCTTGCCGGGTTCAACCATCACGGATTGCGCCGCTTCAAAGGCGTTCTCGAGAAAGCCCTCGGTTCGCCATACTGCCGCGCCATCATTTGCCAAAGCGCGGCAGCCAAGAACACGTTGATGAATCGGCTGAATACCGAGCCGTTTGCCGGCAAATTTCATGTCGTTCATTGCGGATGGGCGCCGAAGCCGCTCGTAAAGTCTCGCTCGCAAAGCGAGGGGTCCGTACGAATTCTGTTTGTTGGCGCGTCAACGATGGCGTTCGGCTTTTCCATCAAGGGCGGGATGGAATCGCTGGAGGCTTTTAAAATTCTCCGGCAGCGGTATCCGCAGGCTGAACTCATCATGCGGTGCGACGTCTGTCCGGACATCGAGCGCGAATTTCGCGGCGTGCCAGGACTGCGCATCGTCGGCGAACAGATTCCCAAGGCGGATCTCGAAATGCTCTTCCAATCGGCGGACATTTACTGGTACCCGGCGCACAGTTTGATGTCCATCTCGGTGCTCGAAGCGATGAGTCACGGTTTGCCAGTGGTCACGACGAACTACTACGACAACGCGGAATATGTCGAGGACGGCAGGACCGGAATGATCGTGCCGCACCGCCGGAATGTGCCCCCTTGGGACACGTCGGAACTGGAGGTGCGGCGTGCGCTGGAAGTTTCCGATCCGGAGTTCGTGCAAGCGCTGGTGGAAAAAACCGCGGCACTGATCGAAAACCAGGATCTTCGGCGCAGAATGGGACGCGCCGCGCGGGCCGATGTGGAGACGAAATTCTCGCTGGCCGAAAAAAACCGCAAGTTCAAGAATATTTTCGACCGGGCCGTCGAACCGCAAGGCTTATAAAAGGATAGGAAATGGTCATTTTTTTGGCGCTGATCTGGTACGGTTTGCGATTTTTGAACGGCATGAGCGTGGTGGCGCCTACCCGGGCCGAGGTGATCGCCTGGAACCTCGCGGATTTCGGAACTCTTGCGCTGTTTTTTCTGGGTGTTTCGCTGGATCGTCTAAAAAGTGCCAGCGTATTCACCGTCCGCGGAAAAGCCGATCGAACGGCCTTCCATTTATTGGGCGTTTGGATGGCAGCGGTTGTGCTGGGCGTGCTCGTCGGAATCCTCCGAGGCAATCCTTGGGACTATCTGATTGGGGATTTGTACCGGTATGCGTGTCTTCCGGTAGTTTTGGCATTGTTTTATTACGCCGTGAAAAACGATGCGGGTGTCCATGATCTGCTCGCTGGTTTTGTGGTGGTCTACGGACTCATGACCGCTCTGGATCTGGTCCGGTTCAATTCGTATGACGAACGCCTGACGACGGAAACGGCTCATCAGGCCGGAATCATAGCCCCGGCAGTGATCTACTTGATGCTGTTCGATAACAGGCGATGGGCTCGCAGGTGCGGCGGCACGGCCGTGTTTCTAATTGTAGTTCTACTCGTGCGGGCTCAAATGATCACGCCAATCGTTACATTACTGCTCGCGCTTGCGTTGTTCTTCATCTTCAACCGCAAATTCACGCTGTTTGGGGGAATTGGAATGGCCATTACGATTCTCGCGGGAGCATGGTTCTTTTACTGGGTCGCGTCGGCGGACGCTTCCTATATCGCGACAAAGTTCGTCATGGCGCAGGGGTCGGAAGGCGCGCTGGGGTCGGTGGAAGCTCTGAGCGGCGTTCGGCTGGGGGAAATTATTTCGATCGGGGAGGAATTCCGAAGTCACCCGTCCACCTTCGTGTTCGGAACGGGCCAAGGGAGCCTGGTAAGCCCCGATCCAATCCCCGATCTGAGTCTGCCGATTTATCGGTACACCGAAGACAAGCATTTCATTCATTCCGGATTGTTTGACGCTCTGTATCACAACGGCGCGATTGCCGTGGGAGCCTTTCTGCTTCTTCTGGTCCATCTATTTCGGCGAGGATGGCATTTGCATTCGGCCGGAATCACGTTTGGATTGTTTGTCGTGGTTACGCTGATGGTGACGCTGCTCTTGCTAAGTTACGACTTGCCGCTCGAATCTTCCTTTCCATTGCTGGGAGTTTGCTTGAGCGGAGTGAGCTTGATGGAACGCAGGCTGCACGGCGTTGCGAAACCGATGCCAGGGCATCATCCGCGGCACCGATTGGATCCCGGGCGCGCGAACGGAATCGCCGCGACCACATAGTTTCGAGCAGGACCCCTCGCTTAAATCCGGACGGGCCCGAAAAAGCGCCCGACGATCCTTTGCCAAACTTCAATTTGCAGAAAGCGCGCCCGACGACATGAGAGATGCATGCGAACCTGCCCGCAGCGCCCGAAGACCGTGGCTTCCTGTGCGCGTGTTGTGGGGCATTGGATTGAGCTTTTTTCGGACCACGCATCTGGCGGACCTGCGGGTCGGCCGATTTTCGATGCGGGACGCGCACCGCTATATCGTGCGCCATTTCGTGTGGCCGTACTACTCGCGGCGCTCGCGCGGGGAAGTGATGTTCCGAGGCCAAAGAATGGCTGTGCCGGACGATGCGGATTCGCTCGGTTTCCTGATGGGCACCTTCGAGAGCCAAACGTGTGAATTCATCGAGCGCTCGATCGAAGAGGGAATGATTGTGGTCGATGCGGGAGCGAATATTGGATTTTATTCCTTGCTGGCGGCTCGGAGGGTGGGTCCCAAGGGAAGGGTGTATGCCTTTGAACCGGAAGCCGCGAATTTTGCCCTTCTAATGAGAAACATCGGACTGAACGGATACAGGAATATCCGGGCCCTGCCTGCGGCGCTTGCGGAATCCACCAGGCGAGTCGCGCTTTATTTGTCTCGCGAGAGCTGCGGGAGCCACAGCATCTACCGCGATGCGGCGGTTGGAAGCGGAAGCGTCGAGGTGGAAGCGGTTTCCTTCGATGAATTCTGGGAGGCGGAGGGACGCCCCGAGATCGGGTTCATCAAGATGGACATCGAAGGAGCCGAAGCCGCCGCGCTGGAAGGCATGAGCAACTTCCTTGAAGCCACGCGCCGCCTGACCATGATCACCGAGTTTTTTCCCGGAGCGCTGAGAGCGGCGGGAACCAAGCCGGAATCGTATCTGCGCGGACTTTCCGCTCTCGGATTTCAAGTGCAGTTTTTCATTGGGGAGGGACTCGTATCGCTGGAGTCGGTGGACATGGCTTCGCTCTACGGACGGCTCGGCGATGAATATGGGGTCAATTTGCTTTGCACGAAGACACCGGCCAGCGGCGAAGGAGCCAGCATTTGACTTTGGCAGCAGCGGGCCCGCCAGTTTGTGAAACCGCCAGCGCGAAAAATTCGAGCGGCTCGGTGCTCTCTCGTCTGGCCAGGGGAACCTCCATCTATACACTCGGAACGCTGCTCGGCAAACTGCTGATTCTGGTCACGCAGGTAATTCTGGCGCGCGCGCTGAAAATCTCAGGGTACGGACTTTACAACGTGGGTTTCAATACCCTGATTCTGCTGCAATCACTGGCGCTGCTGGGGCTCGACCAATCGGTCTTGCGTTACGCAGCCCTGTACCGAAACCGTGGCCAGGCAGAATTTGTCAAGGGAACGCTTCTCGCTTCGCTGGTTACAGGCGTGGCCGTTAGCCTTCTCGTGAGCGCCGGCCTGATTCTAGCGTCACCGACGATTTCGGCGCGGCTGTTTCACGCACCCGGGCTATCGCCGGCTTTGAGGATTTTTGCCTTCGCCCTGCCTTTCTATGTCGTCGCCCGAATTACAGGTTCGTTTGCTCAGTCGCACCACGACATTCTTCGCATGACGAACATTCAGCAGGTTTCGCAGCCCGGATTGAATCTGCTGCTGGTGGCCGGATTGTTCTTTCTGGGGGGTGGACTGCGTTCGGCCGTCTGGGCGTTCACGGTGTCCACGGCATTCAGCGCGCTGGTGGGCGTTTATTCGATACGTTCCATTTTTCCGGAGTTTTTCACTTCGCTGCGGGTGCGGGTTCACGGTTTCGAATTGGTCCGGTATTCACTCGCTTTGACGGCAATCGCCATCCTGTACCAGACGTTCTGGCGCGCCCCGATCCTGTTGCTTGGACATTTTTCCGGGGCGGCTGAAGCCGGCTTATTCAGCGCCGCCGCGGCTCTGGCCTCGCCTCCGGGATTCATTTCCCAAATTTTCGCGCAGCCCTTCATGCCCACGATGGTCGACTTATACGAACAGGGAAATTTCCGGGAGCTTGAATCGCTCTACCTCACCGTCACGCGCTGGACTCAGATGGTGGTGATTCCCAGCTTTGGGGCTCTGGTGCTATTTCGAAAGCAAATCGTTGCGTTGTTTGGCGGAGAGTTCCGGGGCGCCGAATGGATTGTGATCACGATGGGCCTTGCGTGGATGGTGTATTACGCGAAGGGTCCGGTTTCCGCTGTCCTCGACATGACAGGGCGGCAATTTATCGATCTCGCGAATCTGGCGGGGGTTGTGGTGGTTTCGCTGGGCCTGGGGCTATTCCTCATTCCGCGATTCGGAGCCAGGGGCGCCGGTCTGGCAATTGCGATGTCAGTGCTGGCCTGGTCGGCGGCTGAACTGACCGAAGGTTGGATCTATTTCCAGTTCCCGCCGTTCAATCGGCATCTGTTTCAATCGCT
>JBEKCU010000261.1:0-6621 GCA_050014735.1 Candidatus Acidiferrales bacterium
ACTGGGCGCCGATAATACTTCGTGTTCTGCCTGCGCAATTCACGATGACCGGAGTATTTCTGTTCGGCGCGAGTTCGCGCACTCGCAACACCAATTCCGCCCCCGGGCAGGAAATCGCGGTCGGTATGCTCATCGTTTGAAATTCATCGAAGCAGCGAACATCGAGAATGACCATATTCGCCCCCAGGTCAATTAGAGATTGAACAGCTTGCGCCGACAGGGATGGTGTCTTCCGCCGCTCCTGGACAAGCTCGCCAAATGCCTTGGACGGGGCATTCACATCACGAAAGAGTTCGCCACCGGAATCGCGCCAGGCTTGCAGACCGCCTTCGAGCAGCTTCACATCGGTATAGCCAAGAGCTATCAATCGTGCGGCAGCTCTTTGCGCTACCCCTTCGCCGCCATCAAACAAGACAATCGGTGTATTCAGCCGGGGAATGCGAGTGTAGGCCTCGATTTCGATGCGTGAAAGCGGAAGATTCGCAGCGAAAAGAGGATGACCTTCCGCATGCACGGCTTCTTCCCGCACGTCGAGCAGAGCAATTTCACGGCGCGCGATCAGGTCCTCGCGAATTTCTGTACTGGTTTTCGTGGCTGGAAGAGGAACGGTAATCATGGGGTCGCCCGGTACGGGACTTATTTGCTGCTATGTTCTTTCGACCGGTCCCACAGATTTGGCAACTCTGTGTTCGAATAACCGGAAACGAATGTTTTCCTGCTTCCATCGAGTTCGTAAACCGATCGCTGAACAGCGCCGATGTTTGCCCCGTACACATGAATGCTGACCGATACCCTGTCATCGTACGCATTGGAAACACGATGAAAATCGCCTATCGTCGGAGAAACAGCTGTCACCGCGCCCGGCTCCAGCAGAACTGGAGGCCCGTCTTCGACCAACCTGCCGTCCGCCGCGCGAGAATAACTCTGCGAGTTCTCGGCTCCCCGCAGGATGCCGACGAGCCCCCAAACGGTATGGTCATGGATCGGCGTCCTTTGCCCGGGTCCCCAGACAAAGCTAACCACGGAAAAGCGTTCACGTGAATCCGCATGCAGCAGATATTGCCGATAGTTTTTAGGGTCGGCCTCTGCATACCTGGCGGGCAGCCAATCGTCAGCCTCCACTAACGCCGCGAGCAGACGCGATCCCTCACGAATGATGTCTGACTCACCGCGGGATGCTTCCAGCGCGGTGCTGAAGGAAGCGACAAAATCGCGTAAGCGTTCGATGCGAGTCGGTACGACAATGGATTGATTTTTAGAGCCCATATTCTTCCTATTCCGGAACCAATGTTCACGGCTAGCTATTGAATGAACCGGCTGGCAACGAGCACGAGTCCAAGCGTCAGTCCCGCGATTACAATCTCCCCGACCGCCCCCACAAGGAATGGCCGAAGCCCTTGTTTTCGCATCTCGCCGATGTTCGTGCGCAGACCGACGCCCGCGAATGTCAGCAGAAAGGCCCAGCGCGACAGATTTGCCAGGCTGGTGAGTTGCGGGCCGCTGAACACTTTGGCCGTGGCCAGAGCTGAGATCACCAGGAAGCCCAGCACAAATTTGGGAAACTTCTGCCATAGAAACGCCGCCTTATTGCCAATGCCGGCGGTGTGCTCCTTGCGCGCCCAGTGTATGGCGTAGCCCAGCACAACGAAACCGATCATGGCGTTGCGCGCGGTCTTGGCCAGGACAGCGACCTTCCCTGCTGCGTCGGAATAAAGCGCTCCAGCCGCCGTGGCCTCCGCCGTGTTGTCCACTCCAAGGCCCGCCCAGATTCCGTAGCTGGTGTCGCTCATGCCCAGCGCATGGCCAATCAGCGGAAATGTAAATAGCGCCACAGCGCCTAATGCAAGCACTGCCGCAATGGCGTAGGAGGAGTCCTCCTCATCGGCGTCGATGGCGCCTTGCGCCGCGATGATAGCGGATACACCGCAGATCGAAGACCCAATAGCCAATAAATCGGTGAGCTTCGGACTTAATCCAAAAGCCTTTCCGAGGGCAGTCATGAAAAGCAGAGAGACGGTAATTTCGATGGCCACAAGGATCAGGCTGACGCCGCCGAGTTTCAAGATATCTCCAAGGATGAACCGCGATCCCAGCAGTACAATGCCCGCCTTCAGCCAAAATTCGTAGGTTGCGAGTCCCGGCCGGAACAGAGCTGGGATTCCCACTGTGTTGGAAATAAGCAGGCCGATCAGAATGGCCCACAGAACGTATTCGATGTTTGGCAGGGTTAGATGATGCGCCTTGCCGTAGCGCGCAATCGATTGCTCAATGAGCTTACCGGCCCATCCAACGGCGAAGAGCAATAACAGACCTGGCAACAGACTTACTAAGCGCTTAAAGAGATTGTCCTGATCTTCCGATGCAGATAGTGCTATCGAGCTTGCCACGGTAGCCTCCTAAGTAGATTTTTCCTTCCGGCCATGCGTCACCACGGAACTCTTTTGATCAACCCGATCCAAACCAGTAGCGCCAACCCAAGCGCTAACGCCACTGCCCATGCATCGAGCGAAATTCCTAGGCCTGCGGCTTTTCTTGCCACCTCTGTAGTTTCAACCTTGTCTGACACGATGGAGCCTCCTTTTGAATCTTGCGACTGGTCGAATTTCGATGTGGTCCGCGGGGCGCGCAAAAAGAAAAAACCCGCCCACCGGGGTTACACCGATGACCGGGCGTCCTATTCCGAAAGCTTAATTATTGGGAAATTCGGACCGCACCCGGACACAGATTGTTCGCCGTGCAACAACACGGCTCGCAACAGCGTGTACACATGGTGCGGCATTTCATGCGCCGCAATATACGCGCAGTGAGGGCGCGCGTCAAGCTCGCTCGATTCGAGTAGCCGGTCGTACCCAAAATTCACTTGACGCGATAACGGGACGCTGGGTAATGTACGGTCCATGGAATTTGCTTCGGCTATGACACGTTGTTGTCCGCCTCCACAGACTGCTGGTTGAGCAGAGGCGAGCGAAATCGATTGAATTCATAGCCGCCAAGACTTTCGTAGCGATTGCGAAGGGCCCGCTCACCGGATGATCTGGTAAGCGGGCCTTTTCTTTTCGAGCGGTACCCTTCCTAGGATCCCCTCAATAAGAGAAATGCGTTTAAGCCCGCCAGTTCGATTGGCCATGGTCTGCTTTTGGATTACGCCAAAGTCCGGCTGCGGGAACGAATCAGCTTTGGCTGGGACAAGAACAGAAACTAACTCCCGGAAAGGATTCTCGAATTGCTGGCTGAACAGTTAAAGCTCGGAGCAGGTGTGTTGCAGCGAGTCGGGAACACGCCGCTGCTCCGCATGGACCGCGTCGGGCGCGAATATCCCGACGTCGGATTCTACGGCAAGGCGGAATGGAGCAATCCCGGCGGCTCTGTAAAAGATCGCGCCGCGCTAAACATGATCCGGGAAGGAAAACGCTCTGGAGCGCTACAGCCGGGCAAAACGATTCTGGATGCCACCAGCGGCAATACCGGGATTGCTTATGCGATGCTTGGTGCGGCGCTTGGATATTCCGTCAAGCTGTGCCTGCCCGCGAACGCCAGTCCGGAGCGGAAACGAATTCTCTCTGTTTATGGCGCGGAGATCGTCGAAACGCCCCCCGATGAAGGTTCTGACGGAGCCATACGCCGCGTTCGCGAAATCTATTCCGAAGAACCGGAGAAATATTTCTACCCGGATCAGTACAGCAATCCGGCCAACTGGCAGGCGCATTACCAGACAACTGCCCCGGAAATCTGGCACCAGACTCGCGGGCGCATAACGCACTTCGTCGCCGGATTGGGGACAAGCGGAACATTCGTTGGCACGTCTCGCCGCCTCAAGGAATTGAATCCCGCGATTCAATGTATCAGCTTGCAACCCGATTCGGCCTTCCACGGGCTGGAAGGCTGGAAACACATGGCTACAGCCCTTGTGCCAAAGATCTACGATCCGGCAATTGCGGATGCGAGTCTGACGATCAATAGCGAGGATGCCTATCGCATCGCAAAGCGTTTGGCGCGTGAGGAGGGACTGTTGGTGAGTCCCAGTGCGGCCGCAAATCTCGCGGGTTGTATGCAGGTGGCGGCGTCGCTGCGGAGCGGGCAAGAAGCTTTTATTGTGACGGTCTTCGCTGATGCGGCGGAGAAATATCTAAGCGAACGATTCTGGGACGAAACGTAATCGGGCTAACAGGAGCATAGAACCGATGGCAATTCTGCGATTGACGGAACAAATTGCGCAACAAATCCGGGAGCATGGCGCGAGCGATTATCCGAACGAGACTTGCGGCGCGATGCTCGGCACCGACCGTGAAGACGGTCGAGCGGTGCTGGCTTTGGTGCCGCTCACAAATCGCCGCGACGATTCTCCGCGCAATCGCTTTTCGATTACCGCCGAAGACTTCCGCGTCGCCGAGCGCGCTGCCGCTGAGCAAGGTCTTGAGGTAGTGGGCTGGTATCACTCCCATCCCGATCACCCGGCAAGGCCGAGCGAATTCGATCGCGAACACGCCTGGCCCTGGTACAGCTATGTGATCGTAAGCGTCGATGCCGGAAGGCCCCAACTAATGACTTCATGGCTGCTGGCGGAAGATCGATCGCATTTCGATCCCGAAGAAATCGTTACACGTGAATCCGCATCTTCCGCGACCTGATCGTTGTCAGCGCGGCGTGCGGCCGGAGTTGCATTTGAACGAATGGAAGATAAACAGGAGGAAACACAGCAATGGGAATCACAGTGGAAATCCCGACGCCTCTACGGCCCTTCGCCGGCAAACAGGCGAGCGTGGAATTCAATGCAACAACCGTCGGAGACGCTTTGAAGCAGTTGACGACAACCTATGGGGATTTGCAAAAGCACCTCTACACGGACGAGGGACGAATTCGCAGCTTCGTGACGGTTTACTTGAACGAAGAAGATATTCGCTACCTGCAAAAGGAAAGCACGTCCGTCAAGGACGGCGACATCATCAGCATCGTCCCTTCGATTGCCGGCGGACACGCGAACGGATGATTGCAGCAAAGGAGGGATAGCAAATGCCTGCCCTGAACGGACTGATTCAGATTTTCCATTCGATTCACCCTGCGTACTCCATATCGGGGTTTATCGTTGGGCTGCTCGTCGGGCTGACGGGTGTCGGCGGCGGATCGCTCATGACGCCGTTGCTGGTGATCATTTTCGGCATTCCAGCGACAACCGCTGTTGGTACGGACTTGCTCTACGCGTGCATCACCAAAGGCGTTGGTACGGCCGTGCACGGCTTCAGTCGAACCGTCGAATGGCCGATCGTGCTGCGACTAGCCACGGGCAGCGTTCCCGGCACGGCCCTTACGCTGATCGCGCTGTCGCATTTTCAGACGCGGACAACCGGTGTGAGTACCACAATCACAACGGTCCTGGGATGCGCCCTGATTCTCACGGCAGTCTCGATCATTTTCCGCAAGTTCATTCTGAATTCCGTTGCGGAATTCACCAGCAAATTGACAGCCCGGCAAACGAATCTATTCACGATCATTCTGGGCGCGGTACTCGGTGTGTTGGTATCGATCTCCTCGGTCGGCGCGGGAGCCATTGGCGTCACCTTTCTGCTGATCCTCTATCCGAAATTGCCAGCCGGGAAAATCGTGGGTTCCGACATCGCGCACGCCGTTCCGCTGACCCTTGTTGCAGGAATCGGTCACTGGCTGCTGGGTTCGGTTGACGGACTTCTCCTTGCGTCGCTTCTGGTCGGATCGTTGCCAGGCATCGTCATTGGTAGTTACATCTCTTCCCGCGTTCCAGATAAGGTGCTCCGCCCGATTCTCGCGGGGACGCTCGCGGCGGTGGGCGCAAGACTGTCTTTTTAGTATGAAACTGGAGATTTTGAAAATGCCCCTCAATTCGCGCTCCTGTTGTCGTTCATGCTCGTAGTCACTTGTCTCCATTTACTTTTATTTTCCTGACTACACATGCCGCAGCCGGAACGTCGCAGGCTGAGAAAGTGGATTTCTACAATGAATCGCCGCTTGATACTTTTGCTTTTCATCATCGCAGTTGCGCGTGGTCCGGTAAGCAAAGCGCAGGATAAATTTCCAGCGTCGGTTCCTGGCAGAGTCTCGAATCGTGTTCTCCTGGTTGTGGCGCATCCCGATGATGAATCCGAGATGGCAGGCACGATCTACAGGATTACAAACGAACTATCCGGCGTCGTCGATCAGGTGATTATTTCTGATGGAGAAGGCGGCTTCCGATACTCGTCTTTGGCTGGAAGATATTACGGCGCCGACCTTGCAAGCGAGCCGGTCGGAAGAGCTCTCCTTCCGCGCATCCGTCGGGATGAAGCTCGTCGCGCCGCACGGATTCTGGGCATCCAGCGCCAATGGTTTCTGAATGAGCGGGACGACCATTTCACGTTGAACGTCGAAGAGGTATTTCAGAAGAGCTGGAGGACGGATCGAGTGGAGCAATGGTTGGTCCAGAAATTGCGCAAAGGCCGTTATGATCTTGTGTTCGTCCTGCTTCCCACAGAAGACACTCACGGCCAGCACAAAGCAGCGTCAATCATTGCTTTGAAAGCAGTGCAACAAATTCCTGAAGATCGACGGCCAGTCATAGTAGGCGTCCAGGCAAGCCCAAAAGAATCTGCTTCCTACAAACCTCTTCCCGGT
>JBEKCU010000262.1:0-9081 GCA_050014735.1 Candidatus Acidiferrales bacterium
GGCACCCTCCAATTACCCGTCCAGCCGTCCGAAGGAAACTACTACGAAGCGGGTTTGACCAAGGCCTTCTTCACCAAGCTCAGGTTGAGCGCCAACTATTTCCGGCGGGATGTGAACAACTTTGCGGACGACAACCAGATCGATAACACCACCATCAGCTTCCCGATTGCGTTCCAGAAAGCCATCATCTGCGGAGCGGAAGGAAAACTCGATGTTCCGGACTGGCGTCACTTCTCGGGGTTTTTGAGCTACACCTATGCTGTCGGCAAGGCATTCTTCCCGGTGACGGGCGGCCTCTTTCTCGGCGATGCCGGGATGATACCTACCGCCGGTCACTTCCCGGATTCGCAGGATCAGCGCAATACCGTTCGCGGCCGAGTTCGCTATCAGATCGCACCCCGCTTCTGGATCGCAGGCGGCCTTCAGTATGATACCGGTCTCCCGTTTGACTTCCAAGGTGCCTATGCCGATGCGCTCGCCGATTACGGCCAGCAGGTGGTGAATCGCATAAACTTTGACCGGGGTCGGATCTATCCTTCCTTCCAGGTGAGTGCTTCGGCCGGCGTGGACGTCCACAAGTCCGAACACCTGAACATGCGCTTCCAGGTTGACGGAGAAAACCTTACCAACGTTCTGGACGTGATCGACTTCGGCGGTCTATTTTCCGGTAATGCGATTGGGCCGTCACGCAGCTACTCTCTTCGATTGACGACCCAATTTTAATTTGGGAAGAAAAGGTCGCGTCGAAGAATTAAGTGCCGCACTCTTCTCGGTTTCTGTGAAGGCTGAGGGATTTTCTCCCAACACCCCGCTGTGTTCCCGGGTAACTCTGACTCCCTGGCGGGGAATGCGATTATCAGGGTAGGAAAACCCGCTTCCTTGAAAACCGCATAGGCGCGACTCCCAAAATTGCATGGGCTCATTTCCTGGATTGCCAGATAATTGACAGCCTTGTTAGCGAAGCATAGGATTTAAGACACCTATGCGGACTAACGGAAATACTCGCGTAGATCGATCTCGGATCGCCGCTGCTCGAAATCGTATACTTTCGCTCCAAGCTCTTCTCATTTTTACGCTCGCGCTTTTTTCCGCGTGGGTGGCACTTGCTGCCGATACCGCCGATCCGAATCGTTACCTCGCCGATATCAAAGCCCTTTCCGCCCCTGTGATGGAAGGGCGTGGCGCGGGGACCAAGGGCATTTCGCTGGCTGCGAACATGATCGAGCAGCGCTATCGGTCCTTGGGAATCCAGCCGGCGGGGACTAAGGGTTACTTCCAACCGTTCACAGTGATTACCGGGGCGCGCTTGAAGGGCGCGAATCGCCTTGAAGTTGTCACCGGCGGCTTGAAAAAAGATTTGAAACTGAACCAGGATTTTGTTCCCTTCAGCTTTTCCGCATCGGGAGAGATCAGCGGCCCGGCCGTCTTCGCCGGGTATGGCGCGACTGCCACGGAATTTGGCTACGACGATTACGCGCACCTTGACGTCAAAGACAAAATTGTTGTGATCCTGAGATACGAGCCATCGGGATTCGCCGCAAAGAGTGGACACTCCGGCCTCACCGAACATTCGCAGCTGATCAAGAAGGCTATCAATGCCCGAAATCACGGCGCCAAAGCCGTGATACTGATCAACGGCAAGCTAGGGGATGGCGAAGAGGATGTGCTGACCAGGTTTGGAAGCGTAAACGGGCCAGAAAACGCCGGAATCGTCATTGTGCAGGTCAAGAATGCGGTGGCGGATGCGTGGTTTGCGGCGGCAGGGAAGACTTTTGCCGGCGTTCAGAATCAAATTAATACATCCTCGAATCCTGAGTCTTTCGATTTTCCCGCCAATGTCCGAGTTTCGCTCCAGGTGAATGTCGAGAGCACTCGGGCCACCGTGAACAACGTGCTCGCTTACCTTCCAGGGAAGACCGACGAGTACATCATCATCGGCGCGCACTACGATCATTTGGGCTACGGCAATGTCGATTCTCTAGCGCCGTCGCAAATTGGACAGATTCATCCCGGCGCCGACGACAACGCTTCCGGCACTGCGGGAGTGCTGGAGCTGGCGCGCATCCTCGCTCCCATGAAGGGAAAGCTCGATCGCGGCATTCTGTTCGCTGACTTTGCTGGCGAGGAGCTTGGCCTGCTGGGTTCCGCGGAGTGGGTGAAAGAACCGACCCTGCCGATCGACAAGGCCGACGCCATGATCAACATGGACATGATCGGCCGGATCAAGGACGAAAAGGTTTACATCGGGGGAACAGGAACCGGGGCGAATTTCAAAAGCATTCTCGATGACGAGAAGGGAAAGTTCCCGTTCGCCTTCGAGTATTCCGCCAGTGGCTATTCGGCGAGCGATCACACATCGTTTGTCGCAAGAAAGATTCCGGTGTTGTTCTTTTTCTCGGGGCTGCATTCGGATTACCACAAGCCTTCCGACACGTGGGATAAAATCAACGCGCCTGACGCCGCGAAACTTTTGGATTTCATCGATGACGTTGCGTTGAAGCTCGATTCCGAGCCGGACCGCGTGGCATTTGTCACGGTGAACGAAGATCGGCCGTCCGGTGGCGGAGGCGGTGGTGGTGGATACGGATTTGGCGACAAGCCGATCAATAATTTGTATGACTTCACCGATGCGCTGCAACGTAGCAAGATTGGCGACGTTGTCGAAGTGAAAGTGCTGCGTGAGGGAAAGCCCGTGACCGCATCCGTGAAATTGGAACAGCGAAAATAGCAAGGGCTGTACGTTGCTATTGGGCTGCCTTTATCGAGCTCGGACACAATAGCCTCCCTCAACGGATCAAGACAAAGGTAGATCGGAAAGAGCCCATGGCGAAACCGCATATTGCCCAATCACTGATTCTCATCGGTTTGTTTTCAATATCCGCGTCTCTGGTGACGTACTCGCAGGCACAGAGCGATGGAAAATCGACTTCGTCCTCATCCCCACTCACTGTGCCTGGGGAGGAACGACATCTGCGGAATGTCCGCCAGCTCACGTTTGGCGGCACCAATGCCGAGGCTTATTTTTCGCCGGACAATAAATCACTGATCTTCATGCATCAGGGCCAGGGAGTCCCGTGCGACCAGATGTACACAATGCCGATCGATACGCCGGACGGTAAGCCGGCCACTCCCCGGTCAGTGAGCACGGGCAAGGGCCGCGTGACCTGCGGCTATTTTTTTCCGAACGGAAAACGCATTCTGTTTTCCTCGACGCATGAAACAAGCGCAGCGTGCCCGCCGCCGGTCGACTACTCTCACGGCTACGTCTGGCCGATTTACAGTTCCTACCAAATTTACACCGCCAACGTCGACGGCAGCGACTTGCACCGTCTGACCCATTCCGGGGCTTACGACGCCGAATCGACGATCAGGCGCGATGGGAAGAAGATTGTGTTCACGTCCATGCGCAACGGCGATCTGGATATTTACTCGATGAATGCCGACGGGACCGATGTCCGTCAGTTGACGCATGAACTTGGATATGACGGCGGCCCTTGGTTTTCGGATGACGGCAAGAAAATCGTCTACCGCTCGCAGCAGCCCAAGACACCGGAAGAGATCGCCGATTACAAGGACCTGCTCTCGCGCGGCCTAATCCGCCCAGGAAACCTGGAAATCTGGGTGATGGACGCGGACGGCAGCCACAAGCGACAGGTCACGCACAACGGCGCCGCAAATTTCGCTCCGTACTTTTTCCCCGGTGGCAAACGAATAATCTTTGCCTCGAATATGAAGAACCAGAAGGACCCGAGCGGCTTCGATCTCTACGCGATCAACGAAGACGGCACCGGCCTCGAACAAATCACGTTTCACCCCGATTTCGACGCATTCCCGATGTTTTCCTCCGATGGCAAGCGCCTGGTGTGGGCCTCGAACCGCAACGGAAAAGCCCCGCATGAGACGAACCTGTTCGTCGCCGACTGGGTGGAATGAGTGTAGCGCCGGAATCTCGCCGTTGGGGCTTGAGTTGTGCCTTGGAATTTTGGTTGAGTTGTGACTAAACCTGCCGGTGGGACGCCGGCACCACCAAGGCTCGCCTCCCGCCACGTAGGCAAGTAGCCCTACGTGGATTATTTTTCTACCGCGTCTTTTGCTCAACCTCGGACGGAATATTCCCCTCGTATTGCGCCCAGCCGTCGATCAAACTTTTCACGATGCGGCTGCCCACTAGATACGCCGATTCGAGCGCCGGCTCGTACGCGGCATTCTGACGGCGATTCGCGCTTTGCTCGGCCGTTTCGCTGGGCGGCTGCATGTCGAAATTGCTGCCTGTGCGCAGCAGCAGCGCGCGATTCCAATCCGCGCGGCCCGCGCGCGTCAACGCTGCCAGCGCCACCATTGCTCCCGAATCGTTCTCCGCGGTTGAGCCATAGCTGGCCCGTCCGTCGGTCATGTAGCGGACCCAGCGATGCGCCCACTCATCCATCTTCGCGCCGTGCCAATACGTCTCGGTCGCGACGTTCGCTCCAACTGTTATTTGCGGGGGCCGTTGCGCGGCCGGATAGCCCTTGTAAAGAGCCCCCAGCGCCCGCATCGCGTCAGTCTCAGGCAGCTTCATTTCATGCGTCAGGCCAAGCGCCCAACTCATCAGCCCGGGATTCATGCGCATCACGGAGCCACTCCGGTTCGAATGCGCGCCGTAATCCTGCCACGTTCGAACATCTTCCTCCGATCCAACAGGCACTCGCGGCTGTTCCTCGGGCTTGCTCTTATCCAGCGCGTAGAAGCCGTCAGGCCAATCCTTGGGTATTTCACGAGCATCGATTTCATGGACCAAATTGCCATTCACCACAAAATCGGTCCACACCGCCGATCCGACTGCCATCTCGCGCGGCGAAACGCCTGCGATTCCGTTGATCAGCCAATAGCTTTTCCTCAGGTCGAATCGTGGATCGAGCCCGAACGCCATCAGGTTGACTCCGGGCCGGATATTTCCGGGGCCAACCGCCATCGCGAGTTCGGAGCCATCGGCGTTTGCGCGGATCGTGCGGCTCATTCCAGGCACTTCGATCACGCGATCCAGATGATCGCGTTCGACCCAGTATTGCAGTTCGCCCGGCGTGTCGCCCTTGTCTTTGCCGACTTCGAAGTACACGACAACGACGACTTTTGGGCGGATTACGGCGGTCTTCGTGTTCGTTTGCGCGAGTAACTTGGGCACCGAGCCGCCGCATGACGCCATAACGATGGCCATGCAGACGGCCGGAAAGACCCCACTCCAGTCCCATCGCAAGTTCGTGTTGTCCATGATGATCTCTTGGCGGACTCTCGCGTCAGATTGCCCACGGGAACGAACCGGGCGAATTGCCAGTGTTTGGATCTGACATCGATCGCAAAGTGCAAGGAAAAAAATGGCGTCCCGACACCGTCGAGACGCCGTTTCGATTGTTTGAACTCAGCTTAGAAGAAAAGTTTGGCTGAGAACTGCATCTGTCGTGCGCCCGCTATGTTGTTGCTTGTCGCGAGTGGCGTCAAGAAGGCAGAGTTAGCTGTGAGTGTTGTTCCCGAGATGTTGAATCCCGTTGCATTGATCTGGGTCACGATAGTGTGGTTGAACAGGTTGAATGCCTCGGCAATGAGCTGCATCCGATAGCGTTCTTTCCAAAGCGTTAAGTCTCGGGTTACACGGAAGTCCACATCGCGGACTTGAGTGGGACCGAAGAAGAAGTTTCGCGGGTATTGAGGGGATCGCCCGGCGGCATTGGATGCGTTATTCGACACGCCGCCTGTTGCGCCTCCATCGATTCCTCCATTGAATGGGCCAGAACTGCTCAGAAGAGCAGTTTGTGGAAAGGGAGACGCGATAGTAACAATTCCGCCGAATCCGAATCCATTTGCCAGGTAGTTCAGAATCGCGTTGTCGATCTTCACGGTTGGCGAATACGTGAAGCTGGTTATGAACCGCTGGTGCTGGTAGAAGTCCGACCTCGCGTATTCTCCATTCTGATTGTACGGATCGATCGTGACGTCGGATGAGTTGCCGCCGAAAGTTCCGCCGGATGTTGCGTTCGAACTCGTGGTTTCTTCATCGTCCATCGAGCTGGCGACCGTGTAATTGGCCAGGAATTCAACACCATGGCCAAAGGCCTTTTTCACCGTGAACACACCGGCTTCGTAAAGGCTATGCACGGCGCTTTCGCAGGAATCCACGATGCCAAGCGCAAAGGGGCTGCCAAAGTTAGTGGGAACCGCGCCGGTATTCAGCCGTGCGGTGTACAGTGGCACCGTTACCGTGCCGCCGGGAACCGTCTGGCCAGTCGCGGCGAAGGTCCCGCCGGTAATGGTGTAAGTAACCGTCGAGGTTGCGGGTGCAAGATTCACGTCGTTGCAGACGGGCAAGTGCGCTCCCCTGTTTATAACGAAGTTTGCGGCGGCGCTGATGTTGCCCGGGAGTTGATATTCGCCTCCCACTTCCGCCTCGTTAACCATCGGTTGCAGGAACTTGGGATCCTGGCCTCTGATATTGATAACAGGGACTTTAGTCGGGTTGATCGTAACGGGGACGACTTTGGGCACGATCGCCCCTGGAACGCCCGGAGGGGCTTCCAGAGTGGGTCCCGGCGCTGTGAAAAATACGTTCGGGAACACAGGCGCGCACGGAGTTTGGGGAGAGCTAAACAACCCAGTCGCCGGTACATAGGTGACATCGCACTCGGGTTGTTGCTGAACCTGGCCGTTCTCACTGCGAGTATTGTAATAAGTCGAGTTCGTCGTCTTCCCGAAGAATAGGCCATAGCCCGCTCGGATCACCAGGTTCTTGATGGGCTGGTACGCGATGCCTAATCGGGGAGCGACATTCGATTTGTCGAGATAAATCGAGGTCGTGTACATCGCGGCAAACGGGTTCTTATTCGGATCGTACGGCTGTGGCACCATCTGCAGGTCGTACCTAAGTCCAAGGTTCAGCGTTATGTTGGAAGAGAATTTCCACGTATCCTGAACGAAGAAGCCCAGGTCCGTATCGTAGAAATCGTCGTTCCCCGGCGCCGTGGGATGAATCGTGTCAGTCGACTGGAAGAACTGATTGTAGTGTTTTCCGACCAATGCGCCGGACGCAGCGTCGGTGGAAAGCGGCAGATTATACAGGTCCGCGATCCAAGCCTGAAGCGTTGCGGCTGCTGTGGCCGGGGTCGTGTCCGTGTAGTTGTAGTTATAGATGCCGCCGCCGTTAAAGAGGTTTGTGAGGACGTCGTGAATGGGGCTGATGTCGATGCCGGCTTTCAGGGCGTGATTGCCGTGCACCTTTGAGATTGTGTCAGCAAACTCGAGGCGATGCTCATCGGGAAACGCCGGACGGGGCAGCGCGTTCGGCTCACCGTAACCGAAAAATCCGGTGGTCGAGTTCGGGCCCAAGTAGACGCTGGGACCGGAGAAATTGGAAGCATACGCCTGAAGATCGCGCGACCACTGGAACCGGAAATCGTTCACTAACGTGGACGAAATTACCGAGTTCCAAGACGCCACCAAGTATCGATCGTGAGTAACCAGCTTTCCATTTTGAAACGCCGAACCTGTTGTCTGTGTCGGATTCGAGTTGTAAAGGTCAGGCCCAGCAAAATCCATCCAGTTGAAAGACACACTCAGGTGGTTGCGTTCGGTTACCTGATAATCGATCTTCCCGAGAGCAATATCCTGGTTGGCGTTGCGCGGTGCGGGACCTGAATTCATATTAATGAAGTTAACCGCTGCAGCGCACTGCGCGCTGGTGAGTCCCACAATTGTGACTACAGCGGCAAAGTTGTTCGAAGCCGTGCAATTGTTCGCGATCATGCTGCCGAGAGCCGTCGCGGAATTGTTCGACGAAGGCCCCGTATAGATGATCGGAAACGACCGTCTCTGTCCGTCATAGTTCACGAAATAGAACAGCTTGTCTTTAATGATCGGCCCGCCAACGCTCCCGCCGAACTGTTGGCGCTGATGTTCCCCGTTGGTGATGCATTCAGCGTGTCCGAGAATCGAGGTGTTCATAATCGTGCCCGTGGGACAGTTACCGTTGATTGGCGTGGCCCCGTGTGTCCTGGCGTACGGGTCGAGAGAGTTCAGGGCGGGATATCGCAAATAGTAGAACAGGTCGCCGTGAATATCGTTGGTGCCGGACTTGGTGACGGCGCTGACGGTCCCGCCAGCCGCCTGGCCATACTCTGCGCTGTAAGCATCCGAGTTGACAGTGAACTCTTTTACTGCATCTAGGCTATAGGTGTACCCGACGAGGGTCCGGCCGCGATCTTCGGAGAAGAATGCCTGCTGGTTGCTCACTCCATCGACCTGGCTGTTGTTGTACAGACTGGAAACCCCGTGAAACGTGAACAAACCGCTAGCGCCGTCAGGGGCGACACCCGGAGTCAGAAACACAAATGACTGCCAACGCCGCCCGTTGAGCGGTAGGCTCGACGCAAGAGCCTCACTAACGGTCTGCGAGACTTCGGTACGGTCCGGCTCAATAATTGGAGCCTCGCCGGTCACCGTAATCTCCGAAACCGCCGTCCCGACGGTCATGGCGACATCGACTGTGAGCGTCTGGCCGACCGAAAGGTTCAGGTCCTTTCGCACGACAGTCGCGAAGCCGTCCTTGGTAACCGTTATTTGATAGTGTCCGGGTTGCAAAAAAGTGGCGGTATAACTCCCCGTATCGGTCGTCGCGACAGGACGGTCAATGCCGGTATCGGTGTTCTTGATGACTAAATTTGCAGCGGGAATGGTCAAGCCTTTCGGGTCGGTCACAGTCCCGGTGATGGTTCCCGTTCCGCTCTGGGCAAATACTGCGGCGGAGAAACCCATAAGGGAGAACATAATCGTGAGGCTAAACACCACTCGACGCACACTAAGACCACTTCTGTATATCATGTCTTTCGCACCCCCTCTTTCGGCTACCCGGGAAGGCCGTTCACCCCTGAACCTAGTCCAGTCTCCGAGTAGTTGCCTTGAATGCTAAACCAGGGGATTATCCGTTGCCAATCCAATCTTTTTGTAACATGGATGTG
Source organism: Candidatus Acidiferrales bacterium (assembly GCA_050014735.1). Taxonomy (GTDB): domain Bacteria; phylum Acidobacteriota; class Terriglobia; order Acidiferrales; family UBA7541; genus Palsa-360. The sequence goes on from JBEKCU010000262.1 coordinate 8,982, forward strand.
AAAATGAAATGAACCCACCGCTGGCTAGCGTCAAATGTTACAATTTGTTCATAATTCCGTTAAGTGCTGGCTAATGTGTGACGTACCGCTAGCTTAACCG
>JBEKCU010000263.1:0-6612 GCA_050014735.1 Candidatus Acidiferrales bacterium
TATCAATCAGGGACGGGATTGCGTGGACACGGTTGCGTCGAGAATACCGGCGCTACGACGCAGCAAGCCGCCCTCGGACGTGTTGGATACTTTAATTGTCGGCGCCGGACCCGGTGGGATCAGCGCTTCCTTGCGAGCGATCGAACGAAATCTGAAGTACCTTACCGTGGACGAAGGTGAGATTGGAGGCACCGTCTCCAAATATCCGCGCCAGAAAGTGGTCTTGACGAGCCCGGTCGACCTGCCGATCTATGGAAAATTCAAGAAAACGGAGCTTTCCAAGGAAGACCTCCTATCGATCTGGAACGGCATCCTGGCGAAAGTTGACTTCAAATTTCGCAAGGGCGAAAAAGTGGAACACATTGCTAAGGGGGAGGACGGAATATTCACCGTATCCACGTCAAAAGGCCACGAGTATCGCGCCCTTACGATTGTCCTGGCGCTGGGCAAGAGCGGCGGCCCTCGAAAATTAGGCGTGAAAGGTGAGGATCTGCCCAAGGTGATGTATCGCCTGATCGAGGCGGACCACTATACGAACAAAAATATTCTGGTTGTTGGGGGTGGCGATAGCGCTGTCGAGGCCGCCATGGCCCTTGCCCACCAGATTGGGAACAATGTGACGCTTTCGTATCGAAGAGAGAGCTTTACACGCCTGAAAAACCGGAATCAAAAACGTCTGGAAGAAATGGTGGCCGCGGGAAAAATCAACGTCATATTCAATTCGGTTCCCGCCGAATTCAGACCGAAGTCCGCCATTCTCGATGTCGGCGGAAAATTGCAGGATATTCCGAACGATTATGTCTGGATCTTCGTGGGAGGCGAGCCACCGACCGCGTTCCTCAAGAGAATCGGCATCAAAGTCGGCGTGCAGGACGTAATTTCGGAAAGCAGCAAGGAAGCCAAACAGGGTTTGCTGATAAATACCTAGCGCTTTAGTTTGCGGTTTGAAGGGATCTCTTCCGCAAGCGTTATTTCCTGGAGCGGGAGGATCCTGATTCCGGCGGTGTAACCGGTGTGAACGACCGTGCCATCTTGTTTCGTGGCGCGCCGTATCTTGAACTGAAATTCACCAGAAACCACCTCATAGGTAATTGGCCATCCGAATTCGATTGGACTTCAGCGGCTAAGATCCATATCTTTCGGACTTTGAATATTGCAGCTCAACAGGCTGCGAAAAAAGTTCTGGTTGTCATTCTGCGCAAAGCGCAAGAGGCTTTTTTCCGCGGCTTGTGAAGCCGACACCCACAAGGACTATTTACGAGACGGCTTACGGATTCACTTGTACTCCGCGGACTTACCTATATCCCAGACCGAGCGCCACAACCATGTGGAAAATCGCGAGGATGGCGAAGGAATAGCTGAACGGGCGATGGATAACATGCCACAGACCGAAACTCTCGCGCGTACGGGAAAGGAACAGAACCCTTTTGGCGAGGGAAACCTGTTTTCGTGCCGCCCGGATTGCAACTTCCAACGTACGCGTGTGGGTCGGGAGCAGTCCGAAGAATGAACTGACCCACGGACCAAAGCCGGCCGCCCGTAACCGCAACAGGGAGACCTGAAAGGGACGCTTGAAGTCGATCCAGATCATCCAGCAGAGGGCCGTCATCATCGATGCGCGCGCCACCTTTTCCACGGAGGGCAAGGCGTACAACTCGATGAGGTCGATGCCGATTTTGTCGTACTTCTCCTCCGCGTTCCAGCGAAGCTGGATTTCCATCTCCTGAATTTCTTTCATGGAAAGTTCCGCGGCATTGATGGATCGCGGAATCTGCGAGTATAAATAGCGCCCGATGAATCCGCTGAGCGAGACCGACGCCATAATCCAGAACGCCATGCCTGCGATTCCTCCAAACTTGAACGACGAGTGCAGAGCGATGACCAATGGCGCCGCCGTCCCCCAGACCACGTGAAAATCGAGCCAGTGTTGGGAATTGCCCTGTCTGCCGAGCCATCCCCATCGTTTCCTCAGAGGGTAAAGAAAAATAACGAAAAACAAGAGCACTCCAAGGATTCCTAGGTTGACTCCAATTGTTCCGCTCGGACGCAAGAGAGCGTGTTTCGGAGAAAACGGGCGCTCAGCGGAGCTAAGCTTGTAGTAGTCAAAGCCGTAGACGAAAAATCCCGCGACGATCCCTAGGACCAGTATCCACGCAGCTTGCAATCGCCTGCGATGTTTTTGATCCGGGAGATCGTTTGTCAAGATGCCGGGTTGTGCAATCGCAAAATTACTCATGGGTGTTGACCAGTAGCCTCACGGGCATGGATATAAAAATTGATATTGCGTTTGTTGCTGGCGTAGAGATGCGGCGGTACTGTCGGAGTCGCAAAGGTCGAACTCGCTCCACATTCGGCCACACGCCCGGCCTTGCAGCTGCGGGCCCCCGGATCGCTCGCAGCTGCCGCTTCGTGCCTTCTACTGCCTTGCTTACTAGAGCTGCCTCGGACTTGTAGCTATTCCGTTCGTAGCAGTGACTTGGCAGCATTATCGGCGGCGTCATCTGCTCCTTGCTGGTTTGCCAGGTCTTGGATTTCCTGGCTATAGAGCACGGTGTTGAGCGTGGCGCTGGTGGCCACACCATTGCTATCGGTAACGACAGTTATGGGATCGGCTTTCAAGATCAAGTTCGCACAGTTTAAGATCTCGTAGCTGGCGACAAAGCGCTGCGCCATGAACGTGAACAGCGAATTGGCTGCTCCCGCGTCGGGACTCTTGAACGGCATGAGGTACGTTACCTGATCCTGAAACATCCTGCTCGGCGCGATTCTCAGCATTTGCCGGCAGTAGCGCGGTGTATCGACATCGAAGTACGAGTCCGCGATCGGTTGATCCACGCCTTGCCGGTAGAGATTGGTTTTCACAATATCGTAATTTCCGTTGAGCTCCGTCATGGGGTCGCCGTCCGGGACCAGTGCGACAGGTGTTCCTTGCCTCATGCGCGCGTGCAATTCGTTCAGCGGCAAGGCAGGCACCTGCGGCCCTCCCACATCGGCCAGATTCGGAGCGGTCCATGCTTGGCAACCAAGTGCGCCGTCCAGGAATACGTCTGTGAGGCGATTGTCACTGGGATTACCGAGCGGGGTACCGGTTGGAAAAGCGGCGAGGTTCGCTGTGTTGTACTGCGCAAGTTGTCCACTCGGCGTGATCAGATAGAGCGTTGGCAGGTTGTCGCTCTGGTCCTGGTCAACAACGAAAAAATCACGGACCGTCGGGCACGGCAGACCGTCCAAGGCTTTTCCCAAGGGCGGAACTGTCAGGGAGCCATTGGCAATGGCATTGTTGGCCGCTCTAAAAAATGCTGGCGCGTTGCAATATGAGAATTGAGAGAAAACACTTCCTGGCAGTCCATTGACGCAATTCGCATTTGCCAAGTCATTTGGCGTTGAACCGACGAGAGTGAGGTTGTCGGCGTTATAACCGAACCAAAGTGCCACGATTGCCCCGGGGGGAATGACGGGAACTACGGGAGCGACGGCGGGAGTCGTGCCCTCGTCGATGACGAGGGGACTGTAAACCGAGATGCTATTGGTGGCCGGATCGAAAATGGCCGCCTGAGCGAAGGCAGACTGCGCTGTGTTGGTTTCGTGGCAGGGACCTTGCGCCGGATCGGTCGCAGTGAGGAGAAATGGTGTGGAAAGTCCCTTGGCAGTCAGAGGGGCTTTGGGGAGGATCAGGTTACAGTCTGAATTTGGACCGGCAACAGTGGCCGCTGGCGGAGGAGGGGGCACGATTTTTTTTTGGTGACGATCCATCCCGCGAAACCCCGGAATATTTGTCTGGGCGGATGCCACCCCGCATCCGCTAAAAAACAGCAATGCAAAAACTATATAAACTAGAGCAAACTTTTTATTCTTCATCCTTGACTCCCTCGTGTTTGTTGATTCATTTCCAAATCCATGGCACCCGTTCATCCAAGTCACACACCGTGACACAGAGTGAATCAAATCGTTTCCCGAACTCAGCGACCGCCAGCCGTTCAAGTCGATCGAAGTCAATTCGATTCGTATGAAACACATTAAGGGTTGAGAAGTGCGCAGGACTACTGTTCGGACGACAGGATGAAGGTCAGTGGTACGGGAGTACTATCGAGTTGCCGGTACTGCTGTACTGGAAAGGCAGCACGCGCGCAATTGCCGAACGTCGCATGTCGTTCATGCAGGATCTTTTCGCCGGTTCGGACTAAAACAATCATCCGAGAATCGATCTCGTTTCAAGATGCCCATGGAACTACGATGCGAAAAGAACTGAGAGCGGTGGCAAGAACGTGGGTTCGAGATTACTTTCCGTTTTCCGTTGCGTCCTGGTTGCCCGCTCGCTCTTCTGTCGGCACCGTTGCTTGAAATCTCTTATACGCGGTGAACCGATGAATGTTGCGCCAGTGCCGGTGCGCCGAATCGACATCAACGACCGCCGAAGCTGGCAACCAATAGGACTCTTCGGGATTATGCAATTCCACGGGGAGGTATTCGATCTCGCTTCTCATGCTGTGTACTCCCAGTTCGTCCATGCTTGAATTGGTGAAGGCCGTGAGCTTGACAACATTTCCACTCTGGGGTTCGATCCAAACGGAGCCGTCCAAATCCACGGAATAGTTTTGTCCACGAACTTGCAGCATAACAGGAGAAGAAGCGCCAGTGACCGCCTTAAAATTCAGTTTGAGCGTGTTCACACCCGCTACGACCTCGTCTCCTTCAGCTTCAAACGTATAACTCGCCTGATATTCAGGGTGGAGAATGAGGAGCAAATTGCCAAAGCCGTCCGTAATCAGCACCGTGCGATTCGGATCGTGAAAAGCAGCCTCGACTTTTTCTCTCGCCTCGACAAACTTCAGGGATTTGCCGGTCGTGTCCGTCTGGAGGCGGTAATTGAATAGCGAATGTACCTGGTAGGCCGTCCGGCCCTCACTGTCGAGAATGGTTTGATTCACGCTTTCGGTGCAGACCATATCCGCCGAATGTGCGAACAAACTCGCCACCGACGTGCGGGCTCGCGAAAGCGCTTCCTGCGCAGGGGCTTCCCATGGCGAGCCGGAAATCGAAGTGTCCGAAACAGTCGCGGGAGTCAGCGTCGCAGGCTGCGATTGCGAATGTGCGCGGACGTCGGTGAAGGCAAACGCCAGGATTAAACAACAGAGCGGTTTCCAGCACTTTAGAATGGAAATGGCGCACGCGCGCGCCGTTTTGTGGGTAGGCGGGATCATTGGGCTCGAAAGCTCCCGAAACGATAGCCAAACATCGTGTTCCATTGTTGATAGTTCATGGTCGTCCCCCTGCTCCAGGTGTATCCGGTCTCAAAAAAGTATCGCGGTCCCAGGCTCCACATGGCGCTTGCCGTAACAAAATGTGAAGACGTGTTTGTCGTGGAGGCGGAAACCAAACTCTGGCTCCCTCCTAAAAATTCCAGCTGGAAGTTGTCTTTGAGGCTTCTCGTAAGGGAAAGCGCTCGATAATTGCCTTGTCCGAACGTGCTGTCGAATTTTGAGTACCGCACGTCCACATGGATGCCGGTTTTGAAAATTTCGCCAAAGGAAACGCCGTACATTTGATTCCACATCTGCTTAGCATCCGCGATCGATTTGCTGCGGCCAAACTGCATGAATAAACCAATGTGGTAGGGCAAATTATATCGAACGTCAAAACTAAGCCCCTGAAAAATGTATTTATCGAGCAAACTGGTGCCGAGGAGATTCGCGTCGAACGTCGGCAAACTGCTCGAGTAGCTGTGATTGAGGCCAAAAGTCAACCGTTGAATAGGCTGCACGTGAACGGAGGATGACGTAAGCGAGATACCCGTGTTATTGCTGCCGGCACCGGGCACCGGCGACGTTCTGGCGGCATCCACCTGCGTGGAATTGTAGAACCACAAATATCGCTTCCACGAAAGCGTATTCTCGAAAAAAGCGAATTGCCGGGCGACAAGCCAATGTACTGCTGTCATGGCGATGCCATCCGTACTGTTGAAGTGGAGGCGGCTAAAATCTCCATTTTCGTAATTGGCGAATGTGCCCAGGATGTTTTGGCTCGGGTTGTAATCCCAAGAAGAGGGATCGGGCGTCGAGCCGGCAAAAAACCCTATCTTGACGTGATCTGAAATTCGGGACCCGAAATAACCTCCGTCAATTGTCGGCAGGCTCGGCGCGCCTGGCACGGAGAGGCGGCCGAAGCCGGCGAAAATGGGCGATGTTGGGCTTTCGTAGTAAAAACCGACGTGATACGTGCGGTCGATCATATCCGACAGCGATTCCAGTTGTGCACCGTTGTATCCTGAATATGTTTCGCGGAACCTGCTTCGCCAATAGCCGGTAAAGCTCCAGTTTGTACCCCCGATTTTGGTCATGTCGGAGCTAACCTGGAATCCATATTCGCTGGCGCGGAATCCGCCCGCAACCTGCGTCGAGTCATAGTCCAAACCGATTCGCACTCCCGCATGGCCCGGACCGGGAGATGGCGGCCGTCCTGCAACGTCTGCTCTGGCGTCATCAACCCGTGGGTCATCGTTCGAGAATGCCATGGCGATCGGATGATCTTCGGCTTGAATGGCAGCGTCGTCTTGTGATTGTTTGGGTTGATTCTCCGGAGTGACGAACCCGGCATCGCCGATCCGGACCTCCT
>JBEKCU010000264.1:0-6509 GCA_050014735.1 Candidatus Acidiferrales bacterium
ATACGGAATCGATGTAGCTTTCCTCCACGTCGGCCTGCACCCACAGGTGGTCCACGTCGAGGATGGTAACGATCGGTTCGCCTGCCTGCAACATTTCCCCCTGCCGGGCGGCGCGGACAGAGACGACGCCATCCAGCGGCGAATAAAGTTTCATGTAGCCGAGCCGGACGTCGGCTGTCGCTTTATCCGCTCGCGCCTGCATGAGTTGCGCGCGCGTGGCAATCAGGTCGCTCTGCTGAACGTCAAGTTGCTTGCGGTTCGCATGAGCGACGGCCAATTGCGCTTCCGCTGCGCGCACCTGGTCCTCCAGGGACTTCACGGCAGCGTCGGAGGATCGAACGGCGGCGTCGGCGAGGTCGCGATCCTGCTCGGAAACAATTCCGTGGTCGAACAGGCTTTGCTGGCGCTTATAGGTTTGCTGATCGCGCCACAGATTGGCCTGGGCCTGCACAAGCTGGGAGCGCGTTGATGTCAATGTCGCTTCGGCCTGGCGGATGGCGGCGCTGGTCTGGTCGTCCGTCCAGTTTCTTGTCTGGCCGGCGGAGTTGACCTTTGCTTCGAGCATGCGGATATTCGCTTCGGCTGAGTCCCGCGCGGTGACATATTCGGCTGGATCGAGTTCGGCAATCAAATCGCCCTTATGAACTTCCGATCCTTCGTCCACGGTGAGGCGAATCATGCGCCCGGCAAGTTGTGGGCTGACGATCACGTCGTTTCCCGTGACAATCCCTGTCAAAGGAATTTCGCTGCCGCGAGGCGTCGTCGTGAGATAGATCACCAGAGCGACGACGAACAGCACACCCACAAACATGAAGAATTTGGATATTTTCATTGCATCCGAATCAAATTGGCAGCTGCGCCTTTACGAGGTACGACCTTTTCACCCGGAACGAAGGGAGGGGCAGGTCGAAAATCAATCGTAGCATAAAAGAGTTTGCAGGCTGCGTGCCCCAGGCAAAAGACGTGCTAAAGTGGCCACGCTTCAGGCGGCCACTTTAGGATCATCTAGACGCCAATCACACTGGCCACACAGACTTCAGAGACCTAGCCTAGTGGACGTCGTGGATTGGCGGTTCGCAGGTCACGGCTTCGGCTCGGCGGTTGCTTGGGGCTGGAAGTGTCCGCAGCGGCCCCGCATGCCTTCCCGGAATTTTTCTCGCTGTTCGGGCGTCATCTGCTCCCAGCGTTCCCTCATTCGCCCTCCCCAAAACATGCCGCCTGGTCGGGGACGGAATCCGCCGAAGAGAAGTTTGCCCAGAATAACCAGCGCCACGGCTTGCCAAAATGTAATCAGATGAAATCCGAACAACGGCGGCATCACGAAGTTCCACAAACGCGTGACCACGAAACCGAACACTAGAAACGCGACGGCAAGTAACGCCGTAAATTTCAAGATGCGAAATATCCATCTGCCTCTCATTTGCTTTCTCCTTTTTCCCACATTCATCCAACCTTCATAAATCCATCAGTTCGTCATGAATCGATTGCAGCCGCTGGCGCAACTGAAGCACCGCATAGTGCTTGCGCGAGAGAAGCGTATTCACGCTGACTCCCGTTTCCGCTGAAAGCTCCTTGAAACTCCGGCCTTCAATTTCGTGGCCAATGAAGACCTCGCGCTGTTCCTCGGGCAATTCCTCGATCGCCGCTTCCAGCTCTTCCAGAAGCACGTTTCGTGCGTATACTGCCTCCGGCCCCGCATCGGGCGACGGCAGTAATTCCTCCAGGGACCCCGTTTCGTAACCTTCTCCATCGGTCACGGTCGAGTCGTTCAGGGACACGGACTTTTTCTTGCGAAAGAAGTCGATGATCCGGTTACGGGCGACGCGAAACATCCAGGCGCTCACTTGCTCGATCGGCTTCATGAGCCGGTAGGCCTCGACGAGTTCGTAGAAGACATCTTGCAGGATATCTTCCGCCTCCGCTTCATCCGCGACTCGCTTGCGGATAAAGTTGCGAAGCCGGCCGCGTTCACGGCCAATCGTTTCGGACAGCCGTTCGTTTTGCGAAGCGGTCATCCAGGTTGTATCCAATATTTCATTCATTCACCCATGTAGACGAACGGAGGGCAATAATATTGTAGGGGAATTGAGCGCTCTTAGGACAAGGCTGCGAGTCGGCGGATTGACGGGCACAGCATGCCGTGCCCCCTACAGCTGCAACAGACGTTCACAATTCATCGGCATCGCTGGATTCGTACGCGGCAGGCCGATTCGTGAGCTGGTCGGGACTATTGCTGGGCCGATTCCGCTACGGCTTGCAGCGCGTCACCGATCAGGATCGCCGGTTTCCATTCGTCGAGAAATACGGCGCCCAGGCTGTTGTAGAAATCAATCGCCGATTTGTTCCAGTCGAGCACTTCCCAGCGCATGCAGAAGTACTTTTCCTTCCATGCGATTCCCGCAACGTGGGCGAGCAGTGCCCTGCCAATACCGTTCTTGCGGAAGTCCGGCCGCACAAAAAGGTCGTCCAGAAATAATCCGGCGCGTCCCTGAAACGAGGAATAGAACTCGAAGAAGAGTGCATACCCCACAACTTGTCCGTTCCACTCCGCGATCACGGCGCGGAATTTCGGTTTTGGGCCGAACGCATCGCGGGCGACATCCTCGACGGTCATGCTGACTTCGTGCCCCAGATGCTCATATTCCGCCAGCTCGTGAATCAGAGTCGCAAGCAGCGAGGCATCGGAAAATGTCGCGGGACGAATCGATAGCATCGGCAATATCCTGGAAGCGGTCATTGCACCGGTTTTCGGACCATTTTAAACCGGGTCCGGTTCCGTGGGATTATAAACTAGCGCAAGCGATGCTGTCGCGTTCAAATGGTGGTAACGCAGGGTTCGACCGGTTAATATTTCAGTTCGCTTTGCTCTTCCAGAACCGGCTGTGTCGGAGTAAGTTAATCAGGCGCAATTGAGAAAAATAGAGGGAATAGAATGGACTACGTCAATCTCGGTAAGACCGGAATGAAGGTATCCCGCATCTGCCTCGGCTGTATGTCGTATGGAGCGCCTGTTTTGGTCAACCCCAAGCCTGGAAGCCACGCATGGGCTCTTAACGATGAGGAGAGCCAGCCGTTCCTTCGCGAAGCCCTCGAACTGGGGATCAATTTTTTTGACACCGCCAACGTTTACTCGCTCGGCGAAAGTGAAAATATTCTCGGGCGCTTTCTGAAAGCGTACACGCGCCGCGAAGCCGTTGTCATTGCCACGAAGCTCCATTCAACCATGCGTGACGAGCCCAACGGCACGGGCCTTTCGCGGAAAGAGATCTTCTTCGAGCTCGACCAGAGTCTTCGCCGGCTACAGACCGACTACGTGGACCTCTACCAAATTCATCGCTGGGATTACGAAACGCCCATCGAGGAAACTCTCGAAGCGCTGAACGACGTGGTGAAATCGGGCAAGGTGCGCTATATCGGCGCCTCTTCGATGCACGCATGGCAGTTTACCAAGGCGCTTTATCTCTCGCGGATACACGGCTGGTCTCGCTTCGTTACCATGCAGAATCATTACAACCTGATCTATCGTGAGGAAGAGCGTGAGATGATTCCGCTTTGCCAGTCCGAAGGGATCGGTATCATCCCCTGGAGCCCTCTCGCTCGTGGCCTGTTGGCCCGCCCGTGGCAAACGGAAAAGACAAAGCGCTACGAAACCGACCAGTTCACGAAAAAGATATACGCGCCCATGGAAGACGCTGACCGCAAAGTCGTCGACCGCGTGGGGCAGATCTCCGAACGGCGTGGCATACCTCGCGCTCAAGTAGCGCTTGCGTGGATGCTCAGCAAACCCGAGATCACGTCGCCCATTGTCGGCGCAACCAAGCCGCATCACCTTTCTGACGCCGTCGCGGCGCTCTCAGTGCGTCTTACGCCAGAGGAAATTTCTTCTCTCGAGGAACTCTATGTTCCGCATCCAGTTGTGGGATTCAGATAGCCCTCACTTGAAAGGCGGCGTTTTCTCTTAGTTTGAGGACTCTATGCTCCAACAGGAAGCAACCAACCGTCACAACGACAAAACAAAAATCACGAAATTCTACGATTTCGTCAGCCCGCATTTTCACGCCTTGTGGGGCGCGCACTTGCATCACGGCTATTGGATTCGCGGAGATGAAACCAAGGAACTGGCCCAGATCCAGCTCGTCGAGCGTCTCGCGCAAGTCGCGGGCATTCGGCCGGGAAGCAGGATTCTTGACGTCGGTTGCGGCACGGGCGCCAGCAGTATTTATCTGGCCAAACACTACAAAGCCGAGGTAACAGGGATCACGATTTCCCCGATTCAAGTCGATATGGCTCGCAAGGCTGCCGCTGCGGAACGTGTGAATGCGACATTCCGTCTGATGGACGCCGAAGCGATGGAATTCGAGAACTTGTTCGACATCGTCTGGTCGATTGAATCGATATCGCACTATCAAGACATCGGAAACTTCTTTGGATCGGCGGCGAGATTGTTGCAGCCGGGTGGGAAGGTTGCGGTAATCGATTGGTTTGAAAAAGCAAATCTCAATCCATCTGACCGCAAGAAACACATTCTCCCGATTGAAAAAGGCATGCTGGTTGAATTGAGAACGATGCAGCAGTACGAGACATGGATGAGATCCAGCGGCCTGGACATCGTTCAAAGCAAGATTATGAATGAGAACTGTGCGAAGTCGTGGGACCTGGGCTTGGGCATCATAAAAGAAAAAGCGCTGTGGAGGCTCGCCGCTGAAAACGGCGCCATGCTCGTTGATTTCCTGAAAACATTTCGAGCGATGAAAGCCGGTTTCGAGTCGGGGAATTTCGTCTATGGGCTAATCGTGGCCGAAAGGATGTAACGAAATCGAGTCACCCACGTCACCGTCCGTTTTGCACTGAGGCAACCGGGCCGATCTGCGAACCTGGGAATCCTTGTGGGTCGTGGCTTCAGCCACGACAATAGTCGGGCGCAAGTAGTCCGGCTTTAGCCGCTGAGGTTCTATGTTTCCAGTTCCCACACGGACGCCATCGACACCTGGCCCGCACAGGATTTCGTGTTACCGTACAAGTTTGGATTCCTAATGCCAGCACTCACCGCGATCCTGATCGCCTATAACGAGGAATTGGACTTGCCGCGCGCACTCGCCTCCCTTGCAGGCGTGGCCGATGAGATTATTCTTGTCGACTCGGGTTCCACGGACCGCACGTGCGAGATTGCGCGAGAGTTTGGCGCCCGCGTCTACACGCGTCAACTGGACGGCCTGGCTGAGCAAAAGAATTACGCGGCTTCCTTCGCTTCAAACAGCTGGCTTCTTTCAATCGATTGCGACGAAGAATTAAGTCCCGAGTTGCGCGCATCGATTCTTGCCTGGAAACAGCAAACGCCGGACAAAAACGGTTACGACTTCCCATTAATGACCAATTATCTTGGCGGCTGGATCAAGCACTCCGGCTGGTATCCGGATCACAAATTGCGTCTCTACCGGCGCGACCGAGGCAAGTTTGTAAGTGCCCTGCACGAGGGCGTTCAAATCGAGGGTCCCCCAGGCCGCCTGACCGGACACCTGCTGCACTTCACGGTTCGCTCGCTCGCCGAACATCGAGCGAAATTGGATGTGCTATCGACGATGGCGGCAGAAGACATGTTCGCGAGCCGCCGGCGGAGTTGGCGCACCGCGATGATTTTTGCGCCGCCCTGGACTTTCGTTCAAAGGCTCGTGTTCCAGCTTGGCCTGCTTGACGGACGCCGGGGATGGCTGATTGCCTGGCTGTCCGGAAGCTACATTTACCTGAAGTATCGCAAGCTCGGACGGCTAATCGCTGGAGAAAAACTCACGCGCCGGTCATGGCCTAGCCCCGGCGAGGCCTAAGCGAGGGCTTGACCGTGCGTCCGCTCATCGTCGACTTGGGCCGCGACTACCGCGGAGGGCAGCATCAGGCGTTGTTGCTCCTGCAAGGCCTGCGCGAGCGGGGCCACGCGCCGGAGCTGATCGCGGTTCGCGATTCTCTGCTGGCTCGCCGCGCGGACAGTGCCGGCATTCCAGTTTACTGTGTTTCTCCGTGGTGCCGGCGCGTTGCCGCCGCATTACAAATTCTGCGCATGGCCGGTTCCGGGCGCCCGGATATTGTCCATGCGAATGAGCCTCACGCGCTAACTTCGGGGTGGCTGGCGCGCGCTCACCGTTCTGTCCCCTTCATTGCTGCCCGGCGGATCGCCCTGCCGCTTTCATCGAGTTCTTTTTCTCTTGCGCGGTATCGGGCCGCGTCGCGCATTGTTGCCATATCACGTTTTGTTGAGAAATCAGTGATTCAGAGTGGTTTACCGAAAATCAACTGTGCAGTGATTTATGACGGTGTGCAAATTCCTGGGCGGACTTCGCCGGAGGATCGCGCCTCAGCTCGCGCCGAATTGGGTATTCAGCAAGGAGTCATGTGCATTGGAAATGTAGCCGCGTTTGTGCCTGAGAAAGGACACGAGATCCTGCTTCGCGCATTCGCAAAATTGCGCGGCCAGTTTCCGGGATGTGTCTTGTTGCTCAGCGGAGATGGCGCTGAAC
>JBEKCU010000265.1:0-6491 GCA_050014735.1 Candidatus Acidiferrales bacterium
GTGGCATGACTGGACCGAGTGTGAGAAAATGATGATGATACTGCGAGACGCTGAAGGACAAGGACGCATGAGTACATCGCTTGGCAAAAACGTGACATTGGAAAAGCCGGATGATTTTGGCAAGCTGCTTCAGGATGAGGGCATCATTTTCACGCAGCTCGATAAGGCCGTGAACTGGGCGCGCAAGAGTTCAATTTGGCCTCTTGGTTTCGGTCTGGCCTGCTGCGCGATTGAAATGATGTCGATGGCTGCGGCGCGGTTTGATGTTGCGCGTTTCGGGTCTGAAGTGTTCCGCCCATCGCCTCGCCAGGCGGACTTGATGATCATCGCGGGCCGCGTCTCGCAGAAAATGGCGCCCGTGATCAAGCAACTTCACACGCAGATGCCGGAGCCCAAGTGGGTGATTTCAATGGGAGCCTGCGCGACTTCCGGCGGAGTCTTCAACAATTACGCCATCGTTCAGGGCGTCAACCAGGTCATACCAGTGGATATCTATGTGCCAGGATGTCCTCCGCGGCCGGAAGCCCTGCTCTATGCCATCTTGCAACTTCAAGAAAAAATCACCAACGAGCGCGGCAGCTTCAAGCGCGCACTGAACATCGCCTAGGCGCCCCAGTTCAATTTCCTACGTTGCTTGAGGACGATTCGCGCTACGAGCGGCCGTGCGTAAACAATCCCAGTCCTAGACGCAATTGAACGTTGTTGACCCCGGGGTTGATCGGATACAGTCCGCCATTGGAAATGTGCATGTAACGCACGTCCGCTGTCCAATTGATTTTCCCCGTCAGTACATGCAGACCGACGCCACACGCGCTCTCAAAGTTTATGCGGGAAGATCCGGGAGGAACCTGAATGTTCGTATATAACGTGCCTCCACTCAACTCAACATAGGGCACGAAACGTCCGCGCGAGTCGAAATTCCATTTCAAATCAAGGGGGTTCACGGCTGCGCCGTAAGCGGTGTTCGCACGCTGGTGTATGGCAAAAATCGGAACCAAATCAACGGCGTATTCGAATCGCCCGCGCAGCAAGCTTGGACCATGGGGACCCGTTAAAATCCAACCATAACGAGCGCCAGCCGACCATAGGCCCGTGTGCTGCTCGATCCCTTTTACGCCGTATCCTCCGCTCGTCCAGACCTGCAATTCATGGCCGCCTGCTTCCGGACCCTGCTGGGCACGAGCCGGTGTAAGAACGCAAGAGAGAAAAAGCCCGAGCAATAGCACCGGAGCGCGAGGTGGTTTCATCGAAAAGATTCTCGCCGACGAGCGGCTGTGCGCACAATCTCAAATTGAAGAATGATTTGGATAAACAGGACGAATAGGCAAGCTCAATTCGATCGATGTTTCACGACTGAGATGTGGTTGCCATCGATGGAGGCGAGATCACTGTCACGGCAGCGTCTGCAGCCTGAAGGTGGGTTCCAACTGCCGAATATTCACGCCGCACATAGCCTAGCCCAATCGGTCCGCGAAGCATCGGAGAAAACGCCGCGCTCGTGACATGGCCGACGTCGGCTCCAGCGGCATTTCCCGGAACAATAAGTTTTGTTCCGGCAGGTGGCGGCTCAGGCGCGAGAAATTCAAGTTCGGTGAGTCGGCGGTTGACGTGACCCCGTGATCGCACCCGCTCGACAATTTCCTGGCCGGTGTAGCAACCCTTTTCGTAGCTGATGTGCGAATGTTCCAGTCCAGCTTCATGCGGGATATTTTTGTCGTCGTAATCGTGGCTAAACCACGGTGTTCCATACTCAAGCCGAATTGAATTGAGCGCTTCCATGCCGATCGCCGAGCCGCCAGCCGTGCGCACGAACGCCTCCAGTGTCCGCCACAGTGTGGGAAGGTGTTCGCGCGAAGTCGTTAGCATCGCGGAAGCATGGCCGGCCAGTTGATGATGGACAATACGGCAGGAAATTGAAGAGACGGTAGCCTCCACGTGCCCAAGCACCGGCAGTTCCGCGATGTCGATGTCGCAAAGTGCCGAAATCAGGTCGGAAACGCGCGGGCCGACCAAATCGAGCGTCCCCGTTGACGGTGTCGCATCTTCGAGAGTGACATCGTCCATGATGATGAATTTGTCGAGCGTGGCAAATGTCCGCTCGCGCACCATCGCGTGCGAAATTGCCAGAATCCTGTCCGGCAGCAGGAGAGTTTCGACTTCAGCGAGAATGTGGCCTTGGGGAGTCAGCAGCAACCCCACCGCGCCGCGACCCGGCTTCAAGTCGCGAACGTTCGAGGTTAAAAGCGCGTTCACATATCGCTGCGCGTCCGGTCCCGACAAGGAGAATATTGCGCGGAAATTCGTGTCGACCAGCGCCACGGCTTCGCGCGCTGCGCCATATTCGGTTCGGAAATCGCTGAAGCGGCCAGGCAAGAGCGTTCCGAAGTATTCGCCGACCTGTGCGCCTGCGGCGCGATGCTGTCCGATCAAAGGGCTTTCGAGCGGCATCCTGTTTTTCTCATTCTCCAGAGACTCGACTTCATCTTAGCAGAGTGCGAGCGTGGCCGACAAAATGGGCTCCGCTCGGTGCGCTTCGCCTCAATCCTCACGCTCATCCTAAAACGCTTAATGTTATATTGGCGACATGCCGGAAACTGCAAAACTCATTCATGAAATTCTTCCCGTCGGAATGTTGCAATGCAATTGCCACATCCTTGGAGATCCTCACACTCGCGACGCCATTGTGATCGATCCCGGCGATGACTCCGGACGCATCATGAATGTCATCGAGCGCCATCGTCTAAACGTGATCGCGATTGTAA
The DNA here is from genome assembly GCA_050014735.1 of Candidatus Acidiferrales bacterium. GTDB lineage: Bacteria > Acidobacteriota > Terriglobia > Acidiferrales > UBA7541 > Palsa-360. The sequence goes on from JBEKCU010000265.1 coordinate 2,763, forward strand.
TCACGCACACGCACATCGATCATGTTGCGGGACTGCACAGGGTCCACCAGGCCACGGGCGCGCCCGTCTTTATGCATGCCGATGACCTGGGGCTTTATCAAAGGCTGGACGCTCAAGCGGCCTGGATCGGCTGGAAGACGCCGGCGAAAGTCAGTGTCGATCGATTGCTGAAGGATGGCGACGCCGTTCGCTGGGGACCTTATCAATTGCAAGTGATGCATACGCCGGGGCACACGCAGGGCAGCATCTGCCTTTATATGCCGTGGGATATGCCCGAAGTTCGCGACGCTGCCGCATCTGGATCCATTGCGCGACAGCCCGGACAGCTCTTTGCCGGAGACACGCTGTTTGCGGGTAGCATTGGACGAACCGATTTATGGGGAGGCTCGTTCGAAGAGATTATTCGGTCCCTGAAAGGGAAAGTGCTGGAACTTCCCGACGAGACGATTGTTTATCCCGGGCATGGAGAAGCCACGACGATCGGGCAGGAGCGTGAAACAAATCCATTTCTGGCAGGTAACCCGCAACGATTCGGTAAGTAGAACAGGCTTTAGCATGTTTGATTTTGACTTTCGTCAAGTCAGCACGATCCACCCACCAGAATTCAAGAGCAAACAAGCTAAAGCCTGTGCTACTAACACCTGCTAGGCGCGCAACATTTCTTACCAAGGCTTGCCTTGTCAACTACGTTCGCTTCAGTTCGCCCGCAGCCGATTCTCGCGTTCCGCACGCAGCTCTTCCATCACACTCTGGATCAGTTCCTTGGCCTTGCGCAGTTCGTCGGTAATGATCTGAATATCCATTGTTGGCTTTGCAGGATCGCGCTGGCTATGGCAATACACGCCATGCTGTCCAACGAGCACCATGGCATTGGTGACGCGGTCAAGCGTCACGGCGAGCCTTCCGCGGTGCGCCCCGAGCATCTGTTCGTAGTGCTCAATCTCATCTTTATGATCCTCAAATGCGGACATCGCATGCCTCCAGCATCACGAAGGGCATTTCATTTTCCAATTCCAAATTACGCGGATGCGCCAAGAATGGCAAATCGAAGAACGGCGGACCGAACAGCCAAAATCTCAAGAATGGATACGGAAGTAAGAAAATACGAAATCACGGCGTAAGTTCATGGAAATGGTATATAAGACCGGAATAGGGCCCCGGCGGGGCCGACACATAATGCCGATGAAGTGCCGTCCACGCCGATATCGAATTTCCCGCGCGTTTCCTGTTGCCGGGATGGAACTTCCGTCGCGCCCGCAACTTTACACTCGGGTTGACCGGTCCGATAATCCAAGATGATTTACGAGTCAATCTACGAGCGGTTTGAGGCCATAGGGCCTGACGGCAGCCGTCTCGCGATTGAGTTTGTCCGAGCAGGTTTTTTGGCGCAGGGGGATCGGCCTGAACTTTTCTTCTTTCGCGTAAATGCGGAAGAAACGGTCGTCGGTATTTCCGGTGCAAGCTTGGCTCGATTTGAGCTCGGTCGGCGCCGATTGACGCGCGAACAGAAAGTCGATGTCGCTGGACGATGGCTGAAGCGGCAGATAGAAGCCGGCTTGCCACTTGATTCGAGGAGTTTGTACATCCAAGACGATGAGCTGGCATATCTGGCAAACGAACTCGATCTTATTGAGTGAGGTAGCGATGAGACGTTCTGATTTGGTGCAGACGCCTGCGAAGGGCTCCACTCCGCGGACGACGCAAATTGTATTTGGGGAACGCCAGCACCTCCTTCGAGTTCTCGATTCCCTCGAAACGACGCAAGTGCCCCAGGCACGGCTCAATCAGGAGCGGCGCGTAATCGAAGAATTGATCCACGAACGCACTCGCGAACTAAATCATATCAACTCCGCATGGGATGAAAAAGTCGGCCTCGTTCTAAACGCGGATTCCAAAGCCGAAATGCTCGATAAACTTTCCCGCGAAGCGCCGGAATCCGATTATTACCTGCTGCGCCTGATCAGCGAGCATCCGAAAGTTAATTCGAAGACGCTCGGGCGCCTTGCCAAGCATCCCTATGCCGCGATCCGCGAAAATGTCGCGCGCCATCCGAACGCCGATCCGGTCACTCTCGCGTGGCTTTCGCGCGACCGCAGCCAGCCGCTGTGGTATCTGGTGGCTTTCAATCCCAATACTCCCGCAGTCCTGCGCCGCAAACTACAGGAACGGTTGCGCAAGCTGGGGCAGAGCACGTCCAGTAAATAGGAACCGACGGTTAACTCTAAATTTAGCGATTGCTGTGCTTGGCGCCCAGATACCTCGCCATCGCTTTCTTGTACAAATCGTTTTCCGGATCTTTAGCCAGAGCCTTTTCCTCGGTTTCAATCGCCATGTCCGTCTGTCCGTTGGCAAAATAAGCGGCGGCCAGTGTATCGAGGTACTCGGGATTATTTCGTGTGGCAGCCGCTTTTTGAGCCAATTCAACCGCCGCCTGCGTATTTCGGATTGACGTGTTAATGGAGTTCGCCATGAGCAGGGCGAGGCTATTCATGGCAGGCACGTAATCCTGGTCCACAGCCCTGCGGTACCACTTCGCGGCTTCGATGGGATCCGCGATCACGCCTTGTCCGGTTTCGTAGAAAACTCCTAGCGCGTACTGCGCGTCCGCAAGATTTTGATCGGCGGCTTTGCGCATCCAGTTCGCTGCTTCCTTCAAATTTCTCGGAACGCCCAGGCCTTGTGTGTACAGGGCGGCTAGATTGTGCTGGCTTTGCACATCGCCTTGATCGGCGGCCATGCGAAGCCATTTGGCGGCTTCCATATTGTCCGCCGGGGCGCCTCGGCCCTTGAAATACATCTCCGCCAGATACCGCTCGCCGACCGGGTTGTCCTGATCGGCGGCCATGCGCAGCCATTTCATCGCCTCCGGATCGTCTTTCGGGACGCCGTCGCCAGTCAAGTAAATCAAGCCCAACTGGACTTGGGCTTTGGCATCTCCCGCGTAGGCTATCTGTTTCAGATCGGCGATCGCTTGTTTCTTGGCGGACAGTTGCGCCGAGGACTGGGCCGGCGCAAACCCGGCAGGGCAAAGGACAAAGGCGGCCGTTAACGCGATCTCACAGAGTTTCGTCATGGTCCACCTCCAATTGCGCGAGCTTATCATTTCTAGCAGGCCACTGCCCATGCCAGCGCATGGGCAGTGGCCTCTCCGGGTAAGTGCCTGACATCGGTCCGACAAGTTGTGACTGACATCACATCCTCGTGTGACCCACTGCACTGAGACGAATCGACAACGCTGTCAGTCTTGACATGCACGATGGGACTGAGAGATCGGGACTGCAAGGAGGACGTTATGGCCGGTATTTCAAATCTGTTGACTTACTTGTTGGTGTTCAGTGGCGCTGTGACGGCGGTGCTGGTGGTTCTGGTAATTTACGGGAATGCCCTGGATTCAAGAGAGGACGAAGAGATTTACTTGAACAAGGCTGAAGAAAAAGTGATGGCGGGCGATCAGCCAGCTCTGATTAGCCGAATGAACCGGCTCGCCCGAGTCATCGTGGTCGTCGCTGTTATTTCGGGGATCGCGTTGCTGGCAAGCGCGAGCGTTTGGGTCTATATCGGGCTGTATAGATCTTGAATGCTGGAATGCGTCGTAGCATGGCCGGAGAATAACGGAAGTCTGCTGCAACTGAGTGCGGTGAACGCAGAAACCCGAGAGTTGGCGCCGCGAACAAAGTTGGGAATTCCTCTTTTCCTTGAATCGAGGGAAAGAGGAATTCCCCACTGGTA
>JBEKCU010000266.1:0-6459 GCA_050014735.1 Candidatus Acidiferrales bacterium
ATTTGCGACGCGGAACGCGAAGAGCGATCTTGGCGCTCACGCAGCGCTGGCGCTGGCTTTTTACGATCTTTCGGTTCCGCGTGACAAACCGGACCTGGCTCTCGGCTGGCTGCGAAAAGCAGCAGGAGATAAGTTGCTGCGAGAGTACGTCGTCTACTGGCAATCGCAAGCTTTGCTGGCATTGGGTAAAAAAGAAGAAGCCTTTGAGCAATTACAGACCTTCCTTCGGGAGTTTCCCGAAAGCGTGATCGGCGACCAGGCGATCGCATCGATGGCGCAGGTCGCTCTGGAAATTGGCAAAGCCGACGATGCCCTTGCCGCGTTGGTTGCCTATCCCACCAGCGGTTCCAAGCCGGCGCTTCTTCTGCTGCGTGCAGAAGCCGAGGAAAAGGTCTCCGCAGCGAAAGGCGATAAACCGGTCTTTGCGGCGACGGATTATCTCGATCTGTACTATCGCTTCCCGTTAAACGACGAATCGAGAACGGCGGGGCAAAGAATTCCGTCGCTTCAATTTATTCTGGGCGAGGCCTTTCCCGGGACTCCGATGCAAACGCGAATTTCGCGCGCGGAAGCGTTCTATTTGGCAAAGCGCTGGCACGACGCGCGCACCGAATATGCCGAACTGCTGCCGAAACTGTCGGGTTCGGATCGCGAACGCGCGCAACTGCGCATCGCGCAGTGCGATGTTCAATCCGGCGGCCGTCTCGATCTGCTGAATTCAGTGTCTCTGACCGATCCTGAACTCGATGCCGAACGCCTCTTTACAATTGCGCAGGAGCACCGGTCCAAGAAGCTTGAATCGCAGATGCTGGGTGACATCGATCAGTTGACAAAGCAATTTCCGAAAAGCGCGTGGGTGGAGGATGGTCTCTTCGCCGCCGGAAACTACTATTGGGTAAATCTAGACCGCTCCCGCGCGTCCGATTTTTATCAACGCGCGGTCGATGAATTCCCCGGCGGGAAAGACACGCCGATCGCCGCGTGGCGCGTAGCCTGGACCGCTTATTTGGATCGAAAATCGGAAGCAGGGGATATGCTGGAAGCGTACGTGCGCAGGTTTCCGATGTCGAGTTATGTGCCGGATGCCTTGTATTGGCTGGGCCGATTCTACGAGCGCTCCGGACATCCAGACCATGCGCGAAGTTTTTATGTCGCCGCAGCCTCGCGTTTCCCGCTCACTTATTTTGGAGCAAGAGCAGCCGACAGGATGCGTCCCGAGCCGGAGGGACTCGGCCCGTCGCCGCTGGACCCCGCGGAAGTATTGTCCATGATTCCACCGGCTCCAGCATTGCCTTCGCTGGACCAACCGCTAACGGCAAAACTCGAGGAGCGTGAGGAGCGGGCGCGCGCCCTGAGCGACATCGCATTCGATTCATCGGCGGAACTGGAATACAGGGCCGCGTTCGCAGTGTCGCGGTCGCCAAAATTCCTGGTCGAGGCGGCTGGCGCCGCTGTTTCCGCGGGACACTACGCGGCAGGCATGGTTGAAGTACGGCAGGCATTTCCGCAGCTCGAAGCCCGCCGCGTTTCGGAAATTCCGAAGGAAGCTTGGCGTGCGGCGTTTCCTCTTCCTTACGAACCGAGCGTGCGCGATGCTGCCGCAAGAAACCAGCTCGACCCGATGCTTGTTGCCGGATTGATTCGTCAGGAGTCCGCGTTTGAATCCAATGCCATGTCTCGCGTGGGCGCCGTGGGCTTGATGCAAGTAATGCCCAAGACGGCTACCAAGCTCGCCCGCCAGTTGAAAGTGCGATATGTGCGTTCACTGTTGACCGATCCGGGTTACAATTTGCAGCTTGGTTCGCGGTATCTGGCCAACCTGGTACAGGCGTACGGAAATCCCGAAGCCGCGCTTGCCGCTTACAACGCCGGCGAGGATCGCGTGGCGCAATGGACCGCGGGCCAGAATTACCTCGAGACAGCGGAGTTTGTGGAATCCATTCCGTTTACCGAGACAAGGGAGTACGTGCAAATCGTGATGCGCAACGCAGATGTTTATCGTCAGGTTTATGGCCCCGGGCCGACGTTGGAGCAGAATTCCGCACGACTGGCGGCGGTGGTCCCGGCGAAGGCGACTGTTGCTCGCCCGTTCAAGACAGAGGGTTCGCGTTGAGCGCTGCGGAGGGGTCTACCGCCGGAGCGGGTCGCGTCGTCTCCGTCGCGCGTCAAATGCTTTCCGCAAAGGCTGAGCGATTCACCGAGTCCGTGATTCGGGAAATGACTCGGCTTGCGATGACGCACGGCGCCGTCAACATGGCGCAGGGATTCCCCGATTTCCCGGCGTCCGCTGAAGTCAAGGAAGCCGCGCGGCAAGCCATTTCCGACGACATCAATCAGTACGCAATCACATGGGGCGCGAAGGAATTGCGCGATGCCATCGCTCGAAAATTCGAGCGCACGCAGGGTGTTCGTGTCGATCCTGAGCGCGAAATCACGGTGACCTGCGGTTCGACCGAAGCGATGATGGCGACCATGATGGGCATCATCAATCCCGGAGACGAAGTGGTGATTTTCGAGCCGCATTACGAAAATTACGGTCCCGATGCGATTCTCTCCGGCGCCGCGCCGCGTTTCGTTCAGCTTCGGCCTCCGGACTGGAGCTTCGACCGCGCTGAACTGGCGCGCGCGTTCGGCCCTAAAACGAAGGCCATTATCGTCAACACTCCGAATAATCCAACCGGAAAAGTTTTCTCGCGCGAGGAAATGGAATTTATCCGAGATCTCTGCGTGCGCTGGAACGCTTTTGCCGTCACCGATGAAATCTACGAACATATTCTTTACGATGGCACGAAACACATCTCGATGGCTTCTCTGGACGGGATGCGCGACCGCACCATCACGATCAACGGGATGTCAAAAACCTACAGCGTGACGGGATGGCGGGTCGGCTGGGCGATCGCGCCTCCCGAAGCTTCGACGTCCATCCGCAAGGTGCACGACTTCTTGACCGTTGGCGCAGCTGCGCCCCTGCAACAGGCCGGCGCGTTTGCATTGGACTTGCCTGCCAGCTACTACACGAAGCTCGCGGAAAGTTATCTGGAAAAGCGCGACCGCATGCTCGGCATTCTGACCGAGGCTGGATTCCATTGCTTCAAGCCTGCGGGCGCGTACTACATCATGACGGACATCTCGAAGTTCGGTTTTCCTGACGATCTTTCGTTCTCACGTTACCTGGTGGAGAAAATCGGCATCGCCGTGGTGCCGGGTTCGAGCTTTTATGACGATCCCGCCATGGGCGCGCGCCAGGTGCGCTTCACCTTCTGCAAAAAAGAATCGACGCTTGCCGCCTGCGCTGAAAAGCTCTCGAAACTTCATCCTGTTTAGATGCTCATAAACAGTTGAATTGTCTTTGTAAGGCGGGTTTTGTGGGCCGGGCTGTGTGGGCCAGAGTTTGTGGGTCGCGGCTTCAGCCGCGACATTCAGAGGCCTGAGACAAAAGGGCTTCAGCCCCTGACGTCCTCTCGAGTTCGCATGGCCGACTAGAAAATTTCGTTAACACGCTGACCCGGTGTGACGGATTTTTTGATACTCCTGCTCGCTAAGACCGATGCGTTTCCGCATCGCTTTTTGAAGTTTAGTGAGGGCTGGCGAGCTTGCGCTGCAGCCGCCACGCTTGAAAACGTCCCCTGTTTGCGGGTCCACGGACAAATCGACGACGACGGTGCTCCCGTCAGGCACGGGATTGTCCCAGAGAACTTCAAAAGACAGGTAATCGGGAAAGTTCTTATCATCATACGGCTCAAACGTGAGTCCAGGAAGCTTCGATTGTCGCTGGTCCAGCGCCTGGGAAGCCAATTCACGAGCTTCGTCGACTGTCAATTTCCGAGGCGCGGCGGCTGCAAGGGATCTAGTGCCGGCAAGCACACACAAGACGCCAACAACAATAAATGCCCAATTATGATGCAATCGTATCAATGATCACCTCCGGTCCCGGCAATGATGATAGCACGCAATGCTCTTTGTACTTGAACCCTCGCGGGACTCGCGCGCTGAATTGGTCTCGAAATAGTTTTCGACGGTCATCCATGTCAATGCACCCGATCTCCCAAATTGTTTTGTGGGTCGCGGCTTCAGCCGCGACATTCAGAGGCCTCAAGAATCTGGGCTTTAGCCCCTGAACTTCGATCGAGTTTAGATGGCTGGTCACCCACGACATGGCTTCAAGAACTAATTTCAAATAGACTCCTCGAGTTATCGGGCTAAAGCCTGTTTTTCGTGGCGTTCTGTTGTCGCGGCTGGAGAGGCTGCGGAAAAGTGGCATTCGCGGGCCTCAGGAGTTAAAACCCCTGAGGAAACCGATGCGCTTACGTCGTGGCTGAAGCCACGACCCACAAAACTCATTTCTGAGATTGGTAACTTTGGGTGGTGTCCTAATTAAGACAAATGCGTTCGAAGAAATGTGAGTCTGGGACTTCGGAGTCTAACCCTGGGAGCGCCAATCTCCCAATTGGCGACGGTACAGAAGCACAAAACGCCAATCGGGAGATTGGCGTTCCCAGCGTTTGCCAGCTGGCACCCGAACTCAAATTCAAATTGGGACACTACCAAATCGTTCAACCGATTTCCATCCGGGCCGCGTGAGGAGTATGATTCGGGTAATTGAATTTCCTAAGGAGGAAGTAAGATGAATCGTTACGTTTCTGTTGCCGTACTGGGTTTGCTCGCAGTTGTGGTTCTGTTCGCCGTTGCCCCGATGTTTGCGCAGGCGCCGAAGGGCTGGATGGTGCGCACCGATCACAGTATGAACGCATCGGACCCCGACGCCGCGGGTGACGTCAAGTTCGTTACGATGGGTTCCGGCTTCCATGCAACGAATCCTCGGGCGGCGGTCTACTGGAATCCGGCAAACACGATGACTGGAAATTACTCCGTGAAGGGTACGGTCAAACTGGTGAAAGCGGGCAGCCATACTGAGTACTACGGCTTGATTATTGGCGGAAGCGACCTCGGTGGCCCTGCGCAGAGCTATCTGTACTTCATGGTAGCGGCCGATGGAACGTTCTTGATCAAACGCCGGAACGGCGATTCCACGGAGACGATTTCTCCTGCTACGGAAAACAGCGCGGTGAAGACGCCCGATGCCAGCGGACAATCCACCAACGCTCTCGAAGTACGCGTAATGTCCAACAAGATCGATTATCTGATTAACGGGACCGTCGTCAAGTCCGTGCCCAAGACGGGGGCGGCAGCAAAGACGGACGGCATTTATGGAATTCGCGTCAATCACATGCTCGAAGTGCACATCGATGGATTCTCAGCCTCGAAGAATTAACGAGACCGATTATCCATCGGGCGCTCGATGGAGCGGGTAACACTCATGTTCGACAACGCGCCGACACCGGGCGTGACCGAGCACGCGCTTAACATTCTGGTTGCCCGCCGCATTTACGCCAAGTACTTTGTTCTTGGCAATAAATTCGCGGGACCGCGTGGCTGGTAGTTTCCGTCACGGCTCAGTCGGAAGGCTACTGGATTGGCAACCACACATTTACACACACAATACCGCTGAGTGAAAAAACCGGTGCGGAACATGCCCGCCAAGAGATCGACGACACACAGAACTTGATTGGAGATGACGACACTTATTTTTTGAGCTTGGAACCGAAGGGGGAAAATGGCTTCACCACCAGTAGGAAAACACCTGGCGGCGGGATCCGCGAATGACTTCACTGCCATCCCGGAACCAACCTTCGCCGAGCGGGCGCGCACGTTGATGCATTTGGCGCGCATCGGCAGCCTCTCCACACTTTCACGCAAGCAGCCTGGATTCCCTTACGGATCTGTGATGCCCTATGGGCTGGACGATCGCGGGCGCCCTATTTTCCTGATCAGCACGATGGCGATGCACACGCAAAATGTGCAGGCGGACCCGCGTGCGAGCCTGCTCGTGACTCAGCCCGACATCAACGGCGATCCTCTGGCGGGATCAAGAGTCACGCTGATTGGAAATATCGTTTCAGTGCCCGATGCTGAGGCAGCCGATGCGCGCAAACTTTATCTGGAGCGTTATGCCAACAGCAAACACTGGGTTGACTTCGAGGACTTCTCCTTCTATCGCATGGACGTGGTGGACGTCTATTACGTCGGCGGATTCGGAACGATGGGCTGGATTTCCGCCGCGGAATATGGCCGCGCGCGACCCGATCCGCTAGCCGACTCGGCAAACGGAATTATTGAGCACATGAACGCGGATCATAAAAGCGCGCTGATCGATCTAGCGCGAGCCTTCGCGGGAATTGAAGCGGACGAGGCTATGATGACTGCGGTCGACCGGCTAGGTTTCCAAGTGCGGCTGAAAACCTCGAATGGCATGCGCGGCGCGCGCATCGCGTTTCTGCGCGAAGTAACGAGTCCGATGGAAGCCAGAACTGTGCTGGTAGAAATGGTGAAGCAATCGCGCCAGTAGAACCGCCAGTAGAATTGGCAGTAGAACTACCGGTAGAACAGGCTTCAGCCTGT
>JBEKCU010000267.1:0-6451 GCA_050014735.1 Candidatus Acidiferrales bacterium
AAAGGCCGCAGAAAATCCCGTGCCAGTACGGGTCATTGCATTGCGCTCGCAGCAGATGCGTTATCGCGTCGGCCCGGAGTGAAGCTCCCTTGGCGCTTTTCTTCGCCGTTTTCGGTCCGCCGTGACGCAGCTTCCAGGAAACTCGCAACATCTTTTTGTGAAGCAGATTCGATTCCGAGTACTTGCTGAAGAATCCGCGCCAGAATCCGCCGCGAAGGAATCGCCGCACGTCTGGCCGGGCCGCGAACTCTTCCTGAAGGGCGTGAAACTTTTGGCGCACCGGTGTGGGCAGGACCCACTCCATCATTTCCGTATACGACGCGGTCGGCAAATCCACGCGGCCTAGCGGTGGGCGCGCGGACAAGGCTTCGCCCGGCGGGATTGTCTCCAGCCAGTCGTAGTTGCTCTCCACGGCCCCGAAAAAACGGTCGAGCCAGCCATCGCGGAAACAATGCTCCCAGGTATGTGGCCATGCTCCGAACTTTTCCATGTCGTCGCCCATCGACGCCATGCCGCCAGGATGCTCGTGCGCGGAGTTCCGGAGGAATGCCATGGCATCATCGACGGTGCCAAACGGCAGCAAGTAACGCAGATCCTTCAGCCCAGGAATCACTTTTACCGTGCTGCCGCGATCCTCGCAAATGTAGTAGCCGAACAATTCCGGGATCTCGCGCCCCGCCGTGAGGAAATGGCTGTCATCCACCAGCGTGTACTCCACTCCGGCTTCGGCCAGTGCCACTGGCAATTGAGGCTCCCATACACGTTCGGCAAGCCATGCGCCGCCCGGGCGCTTCCCGAAATGTTCCTCAACAAAACGACTCAACCGTTCGATTTGCTCGATCTGGTCTTCAAGTTGAATCGTGATCAGGATCGGCTCGTAGAATCCACCGCCGGCGATTTCCACCTGGCCGCTTGCCACCAGCGCGCTAATCTGCTGAATGTATTCGGGATGCTTCTCGACCAGCCATTCCAGCAGCGAACCGGAATAGTGGAGACCGAGCCGAATGCGCGGATGACGCGCCACGCACTCGACAAACGGCAAATAGGAACGCTGATAGGTGCGTTCCATCACGTCATCGAAATTCCCGATCGGTTGGTGCGCGTGGATGAGCAGGACTAAATTAAATTTCGACAAGCAAGAACCTCGCGTTTGGGCAGAGGATCATCATAACGCGGATACCGGACTTTCGAGAAATTCAAATGCGCGATTGTCATTATTACAAAGCACACATGTATTTTCGATCTAGGCGTCCATGACCGGGAGTTTGCTATGATGCCCAACTCGTGGCATGGCCTTGCATCCGGAAAAGCCAATGGATTCAAGCAAAAAGGCCCAACTTTTCCAACAAGGGCTTGAAGCATTCAATTCCGCGCATTTTTACGATGCGCATGAACATTGGGAAGAAGTTTGGCTGGAGACTCCCCACCCTGAAAAGATGTTTCTCCAAGGTTTGATTCAGGTTGCCGCGGCTTTTCATCATCATTCCCGCTCAAACTTCCCGGGAACAAGAAACCTTCTTCAGGCAGGTCTCGCTAAACTTGAATGTTTTCCAGACCGGCACCGCGGGCTCGCCATCGAACCGCTTCGCGCGACTGTCCGCCAGTGGCTGGTGGAATTGAAGGCTGGAGAAAATCCGCAACACACGAAAATCCCCAAAATTCAGCTTCACAACCGCTAGACCGCGTTTTTCACACGCGGTGGACGCGCTTCTCAGGTTTAGGAGCATGGCTGTTCCGAAGCTGCTCTCAAGCCGGACGGCCAGAGGGTACGACATGTCGTGCCCCTACAACTACGGTGCCTTCATAATTCAGCGATATTCTTGAACGCGCGGGTTAGAACAACCTAGGCAAAAATCGCGGCTTCGTCCCCATCGTAATACGGTACCCGGCGTTAGCCATCAAGACGCCATCCTCGACGCGCAGCCGCCGGCGCAGAACCTCCAAATCGGCGAATGTCCCAATGACTGCTGTGATCCAGGCTGTGTGTATCATCGGGAGAGAAAAAAGTTCGGCGACCACCGCCACATAATTCGGATGCCTCACCCACCGATACGGTCCCGATGTCACGACGCCAACGCGCGGCGACGCCATGACTTCCACATTCCAGTATCCTGCCAGTGTTCGAATCACCCACCAACGCAATGCGTTGGCCAGAACAAAAAGCGCGCCCATCGAAATTGCCAACGCGGGGATCAGCGGCCGGTGAAGAAGCGTAACTTCAAGCGCTGCCCCTGCCAGAATGCCGCCGTGGACAAAGACCATCCATCGAAAATGAGGTTCGTGGACCTTTCCGACTCCCTGCTTTTCGAGCTTTCGCTGGTTGCGCCGTGAAATCCTGAGCTCAAGCAGCCGTCCAAATCCCACGAGCGCAAGCAGGGTGAGGTAGGCAATCGTCATGGCCATTGCAGCAGGATCATCTCGGCTGTGAATCCGGGTCCGAACGCCATAAGCAAACCGTAACTCTCCGGCGGCATTTCCCGCCGGGTCATGGTCTCCTGCAGGATAAATAGCACGCTGGCGCTGGACAGATTCCCAAAACGGCGCAGCACGTCCCAGGAGATTTCCGTGTCGGCTGAAGTTAGGTCCAGTTCAGCTTCCATGAAGGAAAGCAGTTTCTGACCGCCGGGATGCAGTAGAAACGCGGAAATGTCATGGCGTGTCAATCCCTGGCGCGCCAGGAAACCATCCGCAAGCCCTCTGACTTTTTCCCGGATCAGTTGGGGAACATCCTTGGAAAGAACAATGTGAAATCCGGAATCGCGCAGGTCAAATCCCATGGCGTCCAGGGAATTGGGGAAGAGGAAACACTCCGACGCGATGATTCGAGGCCCCGGTGCTTCGCGCCCCGTGACCACCACTCCCGCCGCTCCATCGCCGAACAGCACCGCCGAAATTAAGTTTGCCTGGGAGAAATCCTTGCGTTGAAACGTCAGCGTCGGCAATTCCACCGCAACGAGCAAAGCCGTGCGATCTGGAAATGCGTTCATGTATTCCCACGCTCGTCCGAGACCCGCAGCTCCGGCTGCGCAGCCGAGTTCGGTGATCGGAAGACGGCGAACATCCGAACGAAATCCCATTTCCGTTGCTATGTAGGCGTCAAGTGAAGGAATCATCACTCCCGTACAAGACACGGTAATGAGCAAATCCACGTCCGAGGGAGACATCTCGGCTCGTGCCAGCGCCGATGCCGTTGCCTCCATGCCAAGTTCCACGGCCTTCTGCTTGTACTCGACGTTGATTTGTGCCAAAGGCCGCGGCTCAATCACGTATTCAACAGGAAATACGCTGTGGCGCTGATCGATGTGCGAATTGTCGATGACATTGCGGATCGCCTCAAGGCGCATACCGTCGAGCGAAAATACGTCCCCGATGCACTGCTTCACCACTTCTCGCGTGAGCAGGTGTGGAGGCACGGCTGTCGCTGCACCTGCGATCGTCGCAACCGCAGACGTTCGATTCAGCTTAGCCTGGAATTGTGGATCTCGGCTGCTCGCGGATTCCTGCAGGCCTGCTTCTGTTTTCGTCGTACGTGTGGGAGGCAATGTAACGCTCCTCTGGCTTACGCAGTGTAATCTCAGCGGGAGAGATACCCCAGGCGCCAGGCTTTAGTCCGTCAAAATCCGGTACGAACAGCAGTTACATCCCATCGAATTCAGAATGCAGGTTCCAAGGAAGGCGCGGTTACAGAATTGGCAGACACGGTGACATCCCGCACATTCCCGCCGAGTATAGATCACATTTCGATTCTAAACAAAAAAGAATGCGGCGTCCTCACATAAGGCGAGGACGCCGCACGCGGAATTCCACAGGACAATAAGCTGTCTTCGGACGGCCTGGATTACGCCTGGTTCGTGTACCAGTCCGCATTAATCGGCGTGAAGTGAGCCCACTTTTCCGGCAAATCTTCCAGAGCGAAGATCGCCGTCACCGGGCAAACCGGAACGCATGCGCCGCAGTCAATGCATTCGACCGGGCTGATATACAGTTGTGGCTCGGATTCAAACTTAGGCTCATCTTTCCGCGGGTGGATGCAATCGACCGGGCAAACGTCCACACATGCGGTGTCCTTGGTTCCTATACAGGGCTCAGCGATTACGTACGCCATCGAGACTCTCCTTCGAGGGGTATCTGGTATTGTAAAGATCGAATAGCCAACTTCACGTGAATCGAAAAGATGGGTTTTATATCATCAAACCCATGTACTGTACAAGGCGATTGATTCGATCGAAAGTATATCACGTCTGGATTTGGGCGCACTCTAGCCCGTCTTCGCTGGCAGGGCTGTTCACGAAGCCGCTAGTCGAAGGGGAGACTGACGGGCACGGCATGCCGTGCCCCCCGCAGATCAAAATTAAGTTGCGGTGTCAATCGCAAGAACAGCAGCGCCCTCCACCTTTCCGCTTCTCAAGTTGTTCAGTGCTTCGTTGGCATCTTCTAGCCGGTACGGCTGCGTCGTCATGCGCACGGGAACTCTGGGCGCGACCTTCATGAACTCATCCGCGTCCTTGCGAGTCAGATTGGCTACCGAACAGACTGTCCTCTCTCCCCACAACAAATCGTAGGAAAACGATGGAATTTCGCTCATGTGAATGCCGCCGCAAACGACGATCCCGCCCTTCCGCACAGCGGCAAGCGCAGCAGGGATCAGCGAACCGACAGGCGCAAAAATGATCGCTGCGTCCAACTCCTTCGGCGGACGCTGGTCTGATCCACCCGCCCAATCTGTTCCTAGGCTGGTCGCGAATCGCTGCCCTTCCAGATCACCCGGCTTCGTGAATGCATAGACGCTGCGCCCTTGATAGACCGCCACCTGCGTGATGATATGCGCCGCTCCCCCGAACCCATAGATTCCCAAGCGTTTCCCGTCGCCTGCCCGGACCAGCGAACGGTAGCCGATCAGGCCGGCGCAAAGCAAGGGCGCGGCATCGACATCCGAATACACTTCGGGAATGAGCACGCAGAAGCGCTCATCGGCGACGGTGAACTCCGCGTAGCCGCCGTCAATGGTGTAGCCCGTGAATCGCGCCAGTACACATAAATTTTCCCGGCCCGAGCGGCAATACTCGCACACGCCGCACGTCCAGCCCAGCCACGGCACACCGACCCGTTCTCCGATGGTAAATCGTCCGGCACCGTCTCCCACAGCCGTCACCCGGCCCACAATTTCGTGTCCGACGATCAGCGGGAGTTTCGGATTGGGCAACTCCCCATCGACCACATGCAAGTCCGTCCGGCAGACAGCGCAGGCATTAATTTTCAGTAGTACTTGGCCGGCTCCGGGCTCTGGAATGGAACGTTCCCGCAGTTCAAGCGGTTTGCCCACTCGTTCAAAAATCATGGCGCGCATTTTTCGCGATTGGCTCACCGGAACACGTTCTTAGCAAAGAATAATAGGTTTGCCGGGCGCTCGGCAAGACGCCGCATGAAATACGGGAACCAGTCGTGCCCGAATGGAATATAAACTCGCACTCGATATCCCTGGCGCGTCAGGCGAATCTGCAAGTCCGTGCGAATTCCGTACAGCATCTGAAACTCGAATTTGTCTTTCGTAATTCCCTGCTCGGCCGCGAACTGGATCGTCGCCTCGATCATTTTGGGATCGTGCGTGGCCAGCGCGTGATAGATGCCGCTCGGCAGGAGAATCTTCATCAGTTTGACGAAGTTCGCGTCGACGTCCTTCTTGCGCGGAAATGCAATTTGCGACGGCTCCTTGTATGCGCCCTTGACCAGACGGATGCGGCAGCCGATGTCCAAAAGGTTGCGTATATCCTGCTCGCTCCGATATAGGTATGCCTGTATGACCGTGCCGACGGATTCGGTTTCCGCTCGCACCCGTCTGACGATCTGAAGAGTTCGGTCCGTGTACGCTGAGCCTTCCATATCCACTCGCACAAAGTTTCCGAGTTCCGCCGCGCGCCGCGTCACGAGCGTCAGTTGTTCCACACAAAATTCCTCACCGAGATCGAGCCCCAGGTGCGTGAGCTTTAGCGAAACATTCGAGTCGACATTTTCGGCGGCGATCCGGTCAAGGGCGTCGGTGTACGAAACGCGGGCGCGCTGAGCGTCCTCCGCTGTCAAAACATTTTCGCCGAGGTGATCCAGGCTAACCGTCATTCCATCCCGGTTGCACTGTCGCGTGGCTTCGATGGCCGGCGTGATCTCCTCGCCCGGAACGAATTTCTGCGCCCATCGGCGGGTCGTGCCGTTGGATGTAATCCAGCGGCGGAGGCTAGAGCTTTTTGCGAGTTCCAGAAGAAGGGTGCGCAGCATCGGCGTCTAGGATACCGCACGATGCGGCATTACCGCGAAACGAGAAGCGATCTGGCTCTGTTGAAATCCTGCACGAAACAGTGGGCTAGGTATTCGGCGCAGCCCAGTTGCTGTAGCCCGCCTCTGAAGAGGCGGGCTACAGCAAGAAGGACGAATTTGTGAGGATGTCAACAGAGCAAAA
>JBEKCU010000268.1:0-15584 GCA_050014735.1 Candidatus Acidiferrales bacterium
CAACAGGAAACTCTGTATTGCGCGGTAAACCCGTCGAGACGCATTCATAGGATTGAGTTTCGACTGACGCGACGATGGATCGAGCTCCTCCCGTCTGCGGATTGGACACGGCGAGGCTTGTATTGCGCGGCTGCCAACTTCATAATGAAACCTGCGATGCCAAAGAAGATAATTCTGCTTGTCTTGTTGCTGGCCATAGGTGCGCTCGTGCTCGTGGGCGTTTTACAGCGGAAAAGCCGTTCCAAGGTCAATAGCGCCGCTACTCTTGTGTCCGCCGGAACCTCATCGCACATCTCCGGTAGCAGCGCCAATTTGCCTGTCATCCGTTTCGTGAAGAATCCGGAATCTGCCCCGCCACTTCAGGCTCAGGACCTGCTTGGGAAGCCGATAACCAAGGAAAACTGGGGCGGGAAGGTTGTGCTAGTTAATTTCTGGGCCACTTGGTGCCCGCCGTGCCGCGAGGAAATTCCTGAGCTGCTGGAACTAGAGAAGGAATATAAAGGCCAATTGCAAATCGTAGGCATCTCGGAGGACGACGATCCCCCCGAGAAGGTAATGAAGTTCGCCCAGAAACAGGGGATGACCTACCCAATCGTGATGGCTACGCAGGAGATGATTGACGCCTATGGTGGCGTGCCTGCGCTGCCCACTTCGTTCTTGATCGATACGCAGGGCAGGGTTGTGCAGAAGCACAGCGGGTTGTATCCCATCGAATCTTACCGCCAGGAGATTCGCTCTCTTTTGGGTCTTGCCACGGATGTCCGGGTCGAGACCTTCGTGGACACGGGACAGGTCTTCTTGAAAAATGCCTCGAATGCGACGGAGCTTCCGGGTGTTGATTTCGCGGGCCTTTCGCCGGAGCAGAAAAAGCTCGCGCTTCACCGGATGAACGCGGAAAGCTGCACGTGCGGGTGCAAGCTGACCGTTTCTCAGTGCCGCGTCAACGATGGAGAGTGCCCGACCAGTCGCGATTTGGCTGCGCAAATTGTGCGGGAAGCTTCCGGCGGAGGCAAGGCACCGCAACCTCTGCCAACAGCAGGGAACAAGTCCATCACACAGTGAATCTGGGCAGCGGGTCGTTTGTTTTGAACCTTCCCGAGATGTACTGCATCCAACTGGAAAGGGACAGACGATAACCGGCCGGGAGGAGATGGGTAATGATGCGAATGCCATGGCAAGGCGCAACCTGCAGTTCATCCAGCGCTGTAGTGGCGCTTCCAGATCCTAAGCTCGACAATCCGCTCGCTGCTGAAAAAGGCCAGGAAACTGCCGTAGTCGCCGGCGGATGCTTTTGGGGTATCCAGGCATTGTTCGACCACATCAAGGGAGTGATCCGGTCCACGTCGGGCTACTCCGGAGGTGCGGCGAATACCGCGCAGTATGAAAAGGTCTGCTCAGGACGCACGGGCCATGCGGAGGCCGTAGAGGTTGTTTTCGATCCGTCGCAAATTACATATGGCCAGCTCTTGAAAGTGTTTTTCTCGGTGGCTCACGATCCGACGGAATTGAACCGGCAGGGTCCTGATGTTGGGACGCAATATCGCTCCGCGATTTTTTATGTTTCGGAAGAACAAAAACGGATCAGTCAGTCCTACATCGAGCAGCTCAACGCGGCGAAAGTTTTTGACCGGCCAATCGCCACACAGGTAGCCAAGCTGGAGGCATTCTATCCTGCGGAAAGTTATCATCAGGGCTACATGGAGCAGCATCCCGAGAACATGTACATCGTGATTAATGACGTGCCAAAGGTCGAGAATCTGAAGAAACAATTCCCGAGCATCTACGTTGAGAAGTAGGTTATGGTAGAACAGGCTTCAGCCTGTTTGTTTTTGAATTTTTCTTTGCCTGAGATTGAATTTCTTTGTTGCGTCAGAAGTCAAAATCAAACAGGCTGAAGCCTGTTCTACTAGTTCGCAGTCCTTGCCGTGTTCGGTTTTTTCCACTTAATGCCGCACCCTACGCTCGGCTTCTGATCCAGCGGCTGCGGGCGTCCCTCCAGAACTGCGTCGAGTGCGGCCCGAAGGTCCGAGCCAGTGACCGGCAGGCCGTTTTTGGGACGGCTGGCGTCATACTGGCCGCGATACACCAGACGCCGGTCTTTATCGAACAGGAAAAAATCAGGAGTGCAGGCCGCGCCGTAAGCCTTGGCCACCTCTTGAGTTTCATCGAAGAGATAGGGAAACGTGTATCCGGCATTGCGGATTTCTTCGGCCATTTTTTCCGGCCTGTCTTCAGGAAAAGTTTCGACGTCATTGGAATTGATGCCGATAACGGCCACGCCCCGCGCTTGATATTCGCGGGCGAGTTGCGTGAAGCTCGTTTGAACGTGCTTCACGTATGGGCAATGATTACACATAAAGACGAGGAGAAGGGCGGACGCGGTAGGGACGTCGTCCGGCGAGACTTGTTTTCCGTTCGGGTCGGGAAGATGAAAAGGTGGTGCGATGGTTCCCAGCGGGAGCATTGTCGATTGTTCAGCCAAGGCGATTTACCTCTGTTTCGAAGCTAGCACAATATCTATCCAAACAGAAAACGCTGCAGTTGCCGGAACTGGCTCACTTCGCGAAAGGGGCGGATTTGAGGTCAGGTCTTAGTGGAGCCGCCGGCGGGTTTTGCCCCTGTCTGAGCTGAAAACCCGCCGGCCCCACGCCAGCGCTTATAGGTATCGAGCGTGAATCTAATTCGCCAGCGGATCGGGCCGCATCTGGAATTTTACGGCCTTGCTGGTTGTGCCCTTGCCGCCCTCGATGTGCCAGGGTGCCCTAGTAGAGTAGGCTGACCATAGGCCCTTGCCTTTCCAGCCGGCTTTCGGATCGTCGATGCGGGCGTCCATGCTCTTTGCGAAGAAGCCCCAGGGGTAGGGAACGCGCAGAACGATGAACTTCCCAGTCGACAGATCGAGAGCCTCCAGAGCGTCGTTTCCGTTACCGGTTGCGATCGGAACGTTCTTGCCCATGCCGAATGCGTCGAATTGATCGACCCAATCGTAGTAGTTCGAATCGGCGCTGCCCATATCGCTCACGCCGGCAAAGCTTGGGCCGGGGGTGCGATAGAGTGTCCAGCCTTCGGGGCACTGTTTTCCAGTCGCTGTGGGACCGTTCAGCGGGCCCTTGCACTTGCGGCGGTCGAAGCTGGCTAGATGGCCGCTGGCCAGGACTGTCCAGACCACGCCGTTGCGATCGATGTCCATGCCTCGCGGGGAATAGCCTTGCATGGAGGCTCGCGAGTCCTTCCAGGGAACTTCATAGATTTCGGCGAGGGCGGTGTGCGTGGGATCGGGGCCGGGGTTCACACGAACAATTGCGCCAGGGAATCCGGTTACCGTTCCCCAAATAGAACCGTCAACCGGGCTTGGGTTGATGGCGTAGAAGCCAACCTTGATTCGCATGTCTTTCGTGGGATCCATGGGCTGTCCGGGTTCGGTGTAATCGTCGCGCTTGCCATTGCCGTTGGTGTCCAGCACAAACGGGGTCCAGCCCTGCGATTTTTCCGAATCGTGAGTTGCGTCAAACATTTTGGTGTTCACCCAGCCGACGTTATCGCCACCCGGATTGCTGAACCAGAGCGTATTGTTGGCGTCCTCGGCAAACATCAAGTGCTGCGTGCTGGTGCAAAGGTCAACCGCCGACCACTGTTCGGTCTTTGGATTGTAAACGCTTGCCTGGCGGGAGCTTCGATCCAATGGCAGTACCATGGCGGATGGATCGGTAGAGCCCTTTTTGCAGAAGGCCGGATTGTCACGATCGCGCGTGGCGGATGCGGTCCAGATTCGGCCTTGCGAATCCATCATCAGGCTGTGCGCCGTGGCGTGAGAAGTGGCAACCGCTTCTTCTCCCCAATACGGCGAGGGCATATTCACTTTTTCCGGTTCCGCCATGGGAGTGCCTGGCTTCACCGGAATCGGAATCTGGCTGAACGAATTCTTCACCGGGTCGAGAACGGTCATGAAATCGGAACCGTCTTCATGGACGCCATAGACGGGGCCGTTGGGATTGGAGCTTGGATTCCTGCGATCGACGGAAATCGCATCGTGAAAATATTCTTTCGGAGTGGCCCAGTCCCATAGGGTGATCACGACGTTTCGCTCCATGCCATCGGGACGCGGTGGAGCCGGAGGCAATTCGCCCGCCTTAATGCGATCGGTCCAGTTGGCGAACTCTTTCAGCGCTCGCTCGCGGCCAAAGCGCAAAATCGTGGTGTTCATCTGGCCGCCGACTTGCGCCGACTGTATGCGGCGATCCCATGCTGCAAATGTGGTGTCGAACGCTCCGAGGCTCGCGGGAATTTCGCGTGTCGCCTTGTCGCCCAATTGGTGGCAAGATTGGCAGCCATCGGTTTTCATTCCCTCGATCCACTGCCCCTGATCGGCGATCTTGTCGGAGATCCCGTTCCCTGAAGCCCCAGTGCCGGGGAAATCGCTCTTTGGCGGAATGTGAAGCAGGGAGTACCAGTAGGCCGCCGGATAGTATTGCGCCGCCGCGTGCTGATCTGGCGCAATCACCGCCGTTAGATTGAGCATTTTCCCCGGCGCCGATTGCACCTTGGCCGAATCCACCAGTCCGTAGCCGCGCACCCAGAGCGTGTAGTTCGCTTTGGGCAGATCTGGCACGACATAGCGTCCCTGATCGTCCGTCACAACAATCTTACCAGACTCCCGCTTCGGGGCCCTTCGAGCTAGTGACTACGCCGCCGATGTCGTCGCCATCGATTTTAATTTCCGGCGTGGGCTTGCGCGCTGTGTGACCGGGGCGAACGACTCCCAAGAGAGCCACCAGACTGACCCCAATAATGCCAAGAACTGAAAATTTCTTTGTCATAACGGCTGATCTCCTTCCGCGGCAGGGCGAGGGCTTGCAGGCCCACAGTAGCACAGGCTTCAGCCTGTGTGGTTTTAATTAGGGTGCGGCGAAATCTAAACCCCACAGGCTGAAGCCTGCGCCACTAAAAGCGAGCCGTGAAGAATCGTATGCCCGGTCGAAAGTGTTGTCAATCGTTCGTGCGATTCGGTAATGACCTAATTTAGAGAAATGCGTTCGAAGAAATATGAGGCTGCGACTTCGGAGTCTATCCCTGGGAACGCCGGCCGACACCCGAACTCAAATTTAAATTAGGACACTACTTACGGTTGGGCTATGCTTCGGGCCGAACAAGGACCCAATCGGGGCATAATCGTTCACTCTTATTGCGCTGGAGTCCGCTTTCCATGCACGGCGGGATATTTGCTGTTCAGTAGGTTATGCAGGTGCTGTGTCGATCCTTGCAACTTTCCGGGATTCGGGAACGCGTTTGGTGGTTTGTTCACTACTGTCTAGAGCCTTACTTGGACCGGCTGGCTCACGTAGTTGGAGAGTTCATCATGGTTTTGATTATGCTTGCAAGGAACTGGCCCGATTCGCGGTCAATGCCACCGCGAGTTGCTTCGTCGAACTTGCGGACTCGTTCTTTTTGTTCCAAGTAAAACGCCGTGGGTCTGGCGACGCTGCACGCTTCCCGGCAAAGAACTCGGAGGTGCATCAGCCCGTCCACATCCAGCCTGCTCGACTGAAGGCTGCGGATACCCTCGACGATTTTCTTGAGTTCGCTTTCGCAGCGGTCGAAGTCGTCGTCATACTTCAAGTAATAGTCGGCGTCCCCGACCATAAGAAGCTTAAGAGTTTTCAATTCGTCGGGCGTCAATGGGGCGCCATTTTCGAGTTTGTGCAGGAGCGACTTGTAATCGGTATGGTTTTGAAAGCTCTCTCTCGCAAAAGCTTCGAGCTCCTCGAATTGTTCGCTCAGGGTCTCGTACCCTTCGCTCTTTTCGGCTTGGAAACACCGGGCAGCAAAATCCAGCACCTCTCCGATTTTTGCCGATACTTCCTGATTTTCCGCCATGGACGCTCCTTCCAGCCTCGTGAATTATTTCCAGTCGAGATAACGCGCGGTAATTGGATGTATCCGGTCAATTTCCCACTGCTTATATTTTGCCGCGTATTTTGCCAGGATTGCCTTCACTCCCTCGGGTGTCGCTCGCTCAATCGCGGGGAGCATTCTATTTCCCATCTTTTCTAAGATATTGTCCATCTTGCTCTCGGGCGGGAAAGGCGGCAGGTTCGGGTCCATGGGCTTGTTCAAATCGGCCAGGAACGGTCGTTCCAGTTCGTGTTTCACTGCACTTTCGTCGAATCGCAGGGGCGTGATCTTGTCGGTTGCGTATTCGCAGAACAGGATTCGCGCATCGGACTTGTCCACCGCCGAACTTGTATAGGCCAGGTATTTGCTGTCAGGAGACCAGCGAACGTTCCTGTCGACGCCCCTGTTGGTTGTTATCTGCTTTAGATCCCCCGTGGCAAGTTCCACAGTCCATATGTCCAAATGCTCGTTGCCATAAAAGAAATCCCAAAATGACTCCATAAATTCAAACTCTTTATTTTGGTCCGGCCTTTGCGAAACGAAGGCAATTTTAGTTCCGTCCGGGCTAAACGCCGGCGACGAGTCTGGGCCTGGATGAACGGTGATCCTCTTCTCTTGGAGGGTTTCAATATCCAGCATGTAAATATCTTGATGGAGACCGCGCTGCGATGAAAACGCGATGTGCCTTCCATCCGGAGACCAATCCGGGTAGCAGTCGAATCCTTCGTTACTGGTTAAGCGTCGGAGGTTCCCTGCCTCGAGGTGAAGAGCAAAGATGTCGACTTGAAAATATTCATTCGAAACGAAAGCGATCTCCTTCCCGTCGGGAGACCAGGTTGGAAAATCGGCCCACTTCAAGCCGGCGGTGAGGGACTTCGCACAACCGCCATCCGCATTCATAATCCAGATTTCCTGCTTGCCGCTTCGGGTAGAACCAAACACGATTTTTTGACCATCGGGCGAAAAACGAGGGTAGTCGTTCCAGGCGTCGTCCGAGGTCAATTGCGTGAGCTTATTGGAGCTCAGATCGTAGAGAAAAATGTTAAAGTCGCCAAAATTGCCCGCTGCAAAGACCAGTTTTCCCTCGATCATGGCCCCTCTCTACGAAATCTTACTCTTGGATAAAAGTACCCTCTCATACTTCATGAGCCGAGCTTAGCGATAACAGCACATAACCCCAGTAATCAATGCACGTTGAGGACAATTTGACGGGCAGGACAACCCTAGTGATTTCAACGGGACTGAACCGAGATCGGCCGAATGGCCGGAATACTGTCTCCGACTGGAGACGTACATGAATTTCATTCGTATCGTCTTGGAGGCGGGAGAGCAATGTGCTGATAGATGCTGAGGCGCTTGCCGGGTGCTCCGCCCTTGTGGTTTATGCAAGGGTGGGTTTCTCGGGCCTGAATTCCCGCATACCTCGTTAGTTCACGTCATTTCTTGAATCTAGCCCGCCCCCACCATTTGAAACCCGCAAAGGGTGGGACACTCGGCAAGCCCAAAACTTCAAGAGGATTGCTTCGTCGAATGATTCAAATGGTTTAGCTTCCGAAGACCAAGCGTTCGAGGACCGGACCGAGAGTCAAGACAGGCAGATAGCTCAGAGCCGCGATCGTTATCAAACAGACGGTGAGTAGGACGCCGAAGGAAAAGGAATGTGTTGGAAGAGTTCCCGACGATATGGGCGTGATTCTCTGTCGGCCGAATAGAGCGGCTAATCCCAATGCAGGAATTGCTAAACCGAACCGACCCACTATCATCGCTAAAGCTGTAGTGACATTGTAAAACGGAGTATTCGCACTCAGACCGGCAAATGCTTGGCCATTGTTGGCGAAGCAGGAAGCATAGGCAAAGACAATCTCAGTAAAGCCGTGCGGGCCGCCGTTGGTTGTCAATCCGGAAAGTCCCGCTCTGGTGCTCACAGCGATAGCCGTTAGCGGGAGAATGAACAGCGGCGCGGCCAAAGCGTACAACATGATCATTTTGTTCTCAGCAGCACCGATCTTTTTCCCCAAGTATACAGGCGTACGCCCAACCATGAGCCCCGCTAGAAACACAGCGATCGCGGCAGCCATAACCATGCTGTAAAGCCCTGTTCCCAGACCTCCGAAGGCAACCTCTCCGAGCAGCATGTTTACCAGCAAGACCATGCCGCCGAGCGAGGTATAGCTATCGTGCATTGAATTGTACGATCCCGTCGCTGTATTCGATGTTACGACGGCTGCGAGCGCGGACCCGCCGATGCCGAAGCGCACCTCCTTGCCTTCCATATTTCCTCGGGAATGCAGGAAGCTACTTCGGCTATCCACACCCGCTAAATAATGAGGATTCACCTTCTCTTCGAAGCGATGTACGAAGATGAACCCACAGACGAAGAGAAACATCATTACCCAGTAGAAAAGCCATCCTTGTCGAGGCTGTCCAACCATCCGGCCAAAGGTATTTGTCAACGCGGCGGGCAGCAGCACGATCGCCAGCAATTCGATAAAGTTTGCAAGTGGCGTTGGGTTTTCATACGGATGCGCTCCATTTGCGTTAAAGAAGCCGCCGCCATTCGTGCCGAGATTCTTGATGATCTCCAACGCGGCCACCGGGCCCTGGGGTATGACTTGCTTGGCGCCCTCGACGGTCGTCGCGACCGCATAATGACTGAAGTTCATTGGAACACCCTGCCAGATAAGCAGCGAAGCTCCGATCAATGCACCCGGCAAAAGGATCCAGAGCAACGAGCGTGTCAGGTCAACCCAAAAGTTGCCAAGCGAGTTCGAGACTTGCCTGGCAAGACCGCGGATAAAAGCAATACCCACAGCTAGTCCCGTCGCACCAGCCAGGAAGTTTTGCGCGCAGAGTCCCGCCATTTGGCTGAAGTAACTCATCGTGTTCTCGCCAGCGTAGGCCTGCCAAGTTGTGGTCGTTGAGAAACTGATCGCCGTATTCATGGCCAGGCCGGGAGATAGCGGCGTCGTAAGGTATTGGGGAAAGAACCAGGGAAGAAACTGCTGCAATCGGAGAATGGCGTATAACGAAAGTGTCCCGACAAGTCCAAAGAACACGAAACACGTCGCATACTCCTTGCCGGTCATCTCCACGTCCGGGTTAACCGCAGTCATGCGATAGACGAGCCGCTCGACAGGAAGCAATAAACGATCGAGTACGGTTCGCTTCCTGGAGAAAACCCGGTCCATGTACCCGCCCAATGGTCTTACTAGGACGGTGACAATGACTCCAAACAACAGGTATTGAACAGCGCTGTAAAAATCCATCGGTCCCACTCAGGAGCAGGCCGACCGAAGCGTCGCGACATGCTCATAAAAAGATTCCCGCTGCAACCTTCTCGTCAGCTTGCTCTGCAATCGTTCGTCAAAACTCGAGATTTGCTCAAACCCTGGACGCATTCACCACTCCCATACTTTGATAAAGCATTTTAGTGGTTATTGCGGTGACGGCCATCACGCTCACCGAAACGCCTGAAACCTGAACGAATATCCGATTCCAATGAAACGATCCACCGCGGCCGACGATAAGCCCACTCCGGCGTGGAAATCAATCTGCTGCCTTTTTGCGACCTTTAGTGACGATCCGAAGTGCAGCAGATGCTGCGGACCACCGCTTTCGGAAAAGCGGCCAGCGTATTCGATAAATGCGTCCCACGGCCCGGTCAATTGGCGATCGATCAGAAAGGTGGACTCCCCAGTTAGGTTCCGCGAGTTCTCTTGAGTGAACCAGTACACTGAGAACATTCCCGCCGCCGTCCATTTAGCGGAGAGAGCGCGCGACCAGGGCACCTGCAACCCAGGATCGTATCCGCCGCTCGAGACTATATGGGCACCGGTCGGGACACTGAGAAACGCTATCGCGGATATATCGAATCCGCCCAGCGTTGGCCCGAGCTGTTCCTTGACTCCGAATGCGAAGTCACCGAAGCCTGAGCCGAGGCCAGCAGTGCTGCTTAGATTGTGGAAGTAATCCGGCAGCGTGAAACGCAGCTCGGTCCTCGATGCAACGCCGACTCGAACTTCGGTCTCCGGCCCATCGACAATGCTCTGTCCCTGGCTGCGGGTTTCAAGAAAGCCATTCTCGAATTGAACGCTGCCCACTGGGACGACCACGCTGGAATTCGCAACGGATGGACGATCCGTGGTAATCGGTCCCGAGTCGTCAGAGCTTGCAGGCTGATCTTGCCCGTGGAGTGTAACCGTTCCGGCCAAAATGAGCGCCAGCAACGCGACAGAAATACGAGTGGCCATCGTCAGAACGGGATATTCTCTGTGTTCAGGTGACCACTGTAGCACATCGCGAGGCTGCACTCTTAAAGACGAACCAAGTGAAAAAACTGAGAATGGTTCGGGATCTCTTAGACTCAAGCAGCAGCTCGATGCTTTGCGGTCCGTACGCCATGATGCCAGGTAGGAACTGCTGGTGAAAAACACGAAGCATCTCGCGGCTGGATTGCTACAACCGATTCCCCGCATCGGTCCGATTCGAGCTCTGCTGATAATACCGGGAATTAGAACTTTAGACTTCATGTGGCCTCACTTCCGTGGAGAAGTCGATTTATCAAGAAAGTGCCCCGATTTAGCCCGATCACTCCGCTATTACCGGCGCACATGTCTTAGTGGTTTGCTGACAATTGATCCGCATGCACCGCGTTGGACGGCAGCGTCGGCGAGAGGCCTTTGTATACGAATCGCTGGACGCGCGCGCCCGGCGCTACTTCCCCTGCATAGAGGTTGCCCTTTGAATCGACGGCAATGTGGTGGATACCCTGAAAATTCCCTGGCTCTGCGCCTCTCTTTCCGAACTGATAAAGGACTTCGAGTTTCTTGCGGTCGAACACCACGAGATGCGAGTTGCCGAAGTCAGCAATATACAGGAATTGCTGTTTCTTGTCGGGTGACAACGCGAATCCGCACGCTGAATCCGGAGACGGACCGGCCCGGTTCACGAAGAATTGTCCCAGGTACTTTCCCTTGGGGGTGAACATCTGCACGCGCCTGTTACTACGGTCCGCGACGTACACGATGTTATCGTTCGACACAACGATGCCGTGCACGGGGCTCGCAAACCTCGGCGAGCCCGGCCCTTCCGTATCGAGGGCCGGTGGCGGCGCGCTACCGCCTGCGCGGCCGCATCGAAGACAACGACGCGGCGATTGCCATATCCGTCCGCGACATAGACCTCATTGGTCTTCGCGGATACAAATATGTCCCCCGGCTTATTCACGCTCTTCGGGTCTTTGCTGCCGAGGCTTACCGAACGCCCGCCGATCTCCATCAGAAATTTGCCTGTGTTGCTGAACTTCAGCAGCATGTCATCCGATCGCTGCGTCTTCGACTGACCGCCCGGACTGCTGCCGCTTATCCAGACGTTGTCCTTGTAGTCCACGAAAACGTTATGCTCGGCGTCTGGCCAGTCATAGCCAGGGCCGTCTCCGCCCCATGCCTGAAGAAATTTCCCGGCGGCGTCAAATTCGAGGACCGGTGGCGCCGGCATCTTACCTGCCGGAACGGTGCGCGGCCGGTGGATGATCCACACATTGTCATGGCGGTCGACGACGACCTTGGCGACATTGCCCAGAACCCAGCCGTTGGGAAGCTTCGGAAATACCGGGTCGGGCTCAAAGGTGGGAAACTTCCCGGAGGTCGAGCCTGGCGCGGCCAACGCTCCATTTATTAACCCCGCACTCAGGCCCAAGAGAATTACAACCGCGCTGAAAACAAAGCGTGACAGGCGCTGTTTTTTCATTTTCGTTGTGCTCCTGAAAATACACTGTCCGCGAATGCTGGAATCCTAGCAGAGTTCGTCAAGATCGGCTGCGCGCAAAATTATTATTCGTCGAATCTTCTGACGTTCACTGGTGTTGGCCGCATCGGAGGGTGATTCGAAGCTATCTGGCTCTGTTGGCATTCTAGCGAAGTCGTCTTTCGTGCTGTAGCGGGGGGCGTGCTGCAGCCCTCCTCTTCAAAGACGGGGGATTTCGCCGATAGCACCAATCAAAACCCTGCCTCTTCAGAGGCGGGCTACAGCAACTGGGCTGCGCCGAAGGCTCCGGCAGCAAACCTATGGGTTCCCTAAGTTCTAGGGTAATAAGATGGGGTAATGAGATTGACGAAACGGGTTCTCCAGCATAGGCTAACTCCGTTTTGCAGGCCCGCGTTTTTGGAGGCTCATGATGGTACGTCATTCTCAAGTGCGATCGGCGTTCGTGGGAGCCGTGGCTGCAATCTTCGCGTTGTCGGGAGGGTTGGCGTTCGCTCAAGCCAGTTATCCGCCTCCGAATGCTGCCGACTTACCCACTCAGTACACCACGGTCCTCAACTGGTCGCAGCTGCCAGGCGGCAGGCAATTTGGAGCTACGGCGGGCGTCGCTGTCGGTCCCGACGGAAATATCTGGACCTATGAGCGATGTGGCAGCAGTACCTGCATGGACAACACCGATGTCAATCCCGTTCTGGAGCTGGACCAGAAAACCGGCACCGTTCTCAAACAGTTTGGCAAAGGGCTGTTTGTTGAGCCTCACGGATTATCCGTGGACAAGGACGGAAATGTATGGGTGACTGACTATCGAGGCAAGGATGGTAAAGGTCAGCAGGCTCTAAAATTCAGTCCGGACGGAGAGGTCCTGATGAGGCTGGGCAAGGCGGGCGTCGGTGGACCGGGCCCCGATGTTCTCGATGCGCCGACGAACGTGCTTGTAGCTCCGAACGGGGACATCTTTGTGAGTCAGGGCCATGCGCCGTCCGAAGACAATTCCCGCATCACAAAATTCGATAAGAACGGGAAGTTCATCAAGGTAATCGGCAAGAAAGGTACCGGCCCCGGCGAGTTCATCGAGGCGCATAGCCTCGCCATGGACTCTGCTGGACGCCTGTTCGTGGCCGATCGGTCGAATAACCGTGTCCAGATCCTCGATCAGGATGGCAATTTTATCGCGGAGTGGAAACAGTTTGGCAGGCCGAGCGGAATCTTCATCAGGAACGACATTCTTTACGTCAGCGATTCGGAGTCGCACGCTGACCGGCCAGGCACCCACGGGTATAACCCAGGCTGCGAAAGAGGCGTCCGCATCGGCAGCGTGAAAGACGGCAAAGTCATCGCGTTCATTCCGAATCCGGATGGCCTCACCGGTGGATCGGAGGGCGTGGCAGTGGATCACGACGGCAACGTATACGGCGCCTCAAGAATTGCTCCAGCCGCGGGCCGCCTTGAAAAGTTTGTGCTGCTTAACAAGCCATAAAAACATTCCCGGGCGCAAGGAAGACGCGTGGACCGGCGACTGAATGCGGCGTTCTTTACCGATCGGACGGCGCCGTTTCGATCCGATGACCGTATGCGAACAGTCACGCACACATGGCGTGCTAACAAGGAACCCCTCCTTCGGATTCGATAATTAGGACTTGTACCGTCGCCATTTCAGCTCTTAGCGCGTTCCGATTTATGTCGCGACCATCTCTTCGATTCCGAGTTGGCCGAACGCGGCGAACCGCATCCGGGACCCGCGGAAGAATCTGAAGAGCGTCGTTACAACTGCTGGCGCCTATTTGACATAGCACAGAAAGAAAGCCGCGATGGATCATGATGAAGGCCTGTACGTGGTTTCCGGTAGCTGGAATCTGCTGGGAGAGAGGCACGCAGGGAATGTGCCGGGGGGGAGAGTTGAACTCCCTACGCCGGCCTTTTCAGGGCCGCGCTCTACCGGTGAGCTACCCCGGCACCGGGGCGTCAAAGATTCTACGGGCGTGATGCATGGGTGTCAATTAATCAATCGCTTTGGGAATGTCCTGCCTTCAAAATTATTGAGGTGGATTGTGCCTTTGGAAGTCCGAGATTTAGCTCGGACGTTATAGCCGTCTGATTTTGGGCTTTGGCCCCTGAAGTTTCAGGGGCTAAAGCCCATGGTAATAACCAGCCTAAATGTCTGAGCTTCAGCCAGAAGTTCACCAAGGATCACTTAATCGCTTTCATGACTCACCTGAAGGACAAGGGTAAGTCCTGCAAAGCACTACGCGACCGAATCGGGTCCATTGAAGTCTTTCTGCGATCCAGGGGCCTTCCGAAATTCATTAAGAAGGGTGACCTCTCCAAAGTCACGAAAAAGTTAGTGGATTGTTACACCGAGGATGAGTTCAATCGCATGCTGGCCGTGGCTGACGAGGACGAAAGCTTCCTGCTCCAGTTCCTCCCCCGTACGGGCGTAAGGAAACAGAAAGCCGCCCACATGACTTGGGACGACGTGAAGTTGGATGAACACAAAGTTCTGGTCACAGCGAAACCAAATTGCCGCTGCCCGAATTGCGGTCCAGACGGGTTCCACATCAAGGATTTCGAGGAGCACGAGATTCCAGACTTGGACGACACCTTCGTTCGGTTGTTAGCGGAGCGCAAAGCAAAATCGGCCACAAACGTCACAAACCTGTTGTTCGGGAATGGCGCTGGTAATCCTGAAGGGGGAATGCTATTTACATTGAAAGCTATCGGCGAACGCGCAGGAATCAAATGCAAAAACTGCGTGAAGGCAATCGGCAAAGAATCCTGCAAACGCCACGCGATAATAACCCACAAGCTCCGCCGCACGTTCGCTACTTGGCATAACGTGTTGGGCGGCGTGTGCCTGCCGGTACTCAAACAGTGGCTGGGGCATTCCGACATCGAAACGACGATGAGATACATCGCAACAACAGAAATGCGTCCTGGGATAAACAAGGAAAACGCCAAAAAGATTTGGTCTGGTATCAAGCTACCGCCGCAAGCAGAAACAAATGTCGTGAGTATTCGGAAGTCCGCTTAAGCAGGGGACCCCACTCGCAACCAGGTGGGGCCTTCGTGTGTTAGGATTGCTGTAGGAGGAATTCTAATGGCGGACGTAGTGAAAGTATTACAGGAGGAACGATCGTTGCTTCAGAAACGTCTCTCGGCCTTAGACGCAGCTATTAGGGCGCTATCTGGGGGAGAAGCCACCGGAGGAGAAGCCCCCGGAGGAACAGCTAACGGAAGGAAGCCAATGTCCGCCGCCACAAAGCGGAAGCTGTCACTCGCAGCGAAAGCTCGTTGGGCGAAGGTCAAGACCAAGAAAGAGAAGTAATTTCATCTTCGGCCTGCCCTTATATAGCGGTCGGCTTCAGTAATTATCCAAATCCTGACTCCAGTGCTGAGCAGATACACCGACGTTAGCCGGAATCCATGTTCAAGTGACAATTGATTCTCGCTCCGGTCATGAGCATCGATTTCGCCCGGCTCAGTGCACTAACGGAACGTCTGCTGGAAGACGAAGATTATCGATGCGGCGATTGTGGCGTTGGTGTGAGGCGGCGCATGGAGTTTTCGGCGAGGTTATTGCTCAACTCCAGTTCCGGAGTTCGCCAGTGGACCTGACAAAACACCGATCGATTTTGGATCGAACCAAAGCTGAGTTCAAAGCTTGGAAGCTGTTGTCTATGTGGAGCCGGACAACGCATGCAGGCGAAAACCGTCACGGTGGAAGGGATAAACCAAAATTACAGTTGGACATCGTTCCCTCCGCGCTTAGTTGAGTTGAATTTTGATCACGGTAAGCGGCAGCTAGAGTTGCGCTGACCTGCCCCCCGTTTTTGGTCCAGTCATAAGTTAGCACTCGGGGCTTGTTCCTGAATCTGCCCGGTGACGCTGGGGGCGAGCCCGTCGTCGCCGTGGCTGTGGGAAAGTGGAAATCC
>JBEKCU010000269.1:0-8159 GCA_050014735.1 Candidatus Acidiferrales bacterium
CTATCTAACGAATACTTTTGAATGGACTCAACCGTGGCGTTTGCGATTTCCGTGAGTATCAGAAATTTCCACAAGCTCTCGATCGCATAGCCCTTTGTGTCTCGCCCTCTGTAACGCATGAGCAAATCTAGAACGCCATGTAATTCGTAAGCAATCGGCTTGATAACGCACACGAGCGATTGGCTACTCTTTGCAAGTTCGGACGAGAGCTTTAGAAAGTTGGCTGTTTTTCCGGTTCCCTTTCTCCCAACGAAAACTACTTGATTGCCATCGAGGGCATCACGGTATGCGCTAGTCTCGAGAAAATAGTCTTCAACCAATCTGTCAGCTTCATTTTCAGCGATGTATTCTCCGACCCGAAGGCCTTTCAGCTCCGTAGCCAACCTTTCGTGGCTCACGTGCTCGCGCTTGATTTCCTTCTTTTGCTGAAACTCAATCTCGACACTTGCCTTCCACGCAGCGATGCACGTCGCGGCTTCACGAGCAGTTTCATACTGCGATAGCAAATCTCTGTAATCTATCGGAGCAAGGAATTTTCCTTCCGTAAGCATCAATAGAGCCTTCCCCATACCGAACGCCAACCCGGCAACTAATGCGTAGCGGGCGTTATGGAGCCGCGCCCCTATCCGATTGGGACCCGTGAGGTGACAGACAACTGCTGTGGACGAATATACCTGGGTCCCATACCAGGTTAGAGATTGAGCAGTAGACTCCTTTGGGTCATCTACTATGACCGGGACGCCGATTCGATCAAGGTTTGCGATTGAGTTCGTGACCTGAATGCTCGCTTCCGTTTCGTGCAAACTCTTGAGATACAGAACCTTAATTGGCGCTGTCAGAGGCAAGCTGCGTTCAATGGCCTGTGCGTAAAGCGTATTTTGCAAGTCTGAATCGGGGCGATCCTGAGTAAACCTATTCACAATTTCCGATGAGTTGGAATATCTCGAATAGCCTACCGTAGTGAGTATTCTAAGCTGGTCAAACTGAGATTTAGATTCAACAATTGTAGGGTCTAAGATAAGCCAAATCCGTTTCTTGCGAGCTATTGCGTAGCCGAGTTCAAACATTACGTTTGCGTTCATTTCCGTGACGTCGGCACAAAAGAGCTGCGCGTCGTTTATGGCCCCACATATCTCGTCGATTACGAGCTTCCCGCCTATTCGGCACTGTTCCCAGGTCTGAATTGATACAATCCCATAACCATTCAATACCCCTACGGCTTGCCGTATGGCATCTCCACAACACACCGGTGTGGACGGATAGGCAAAAAAGCCAGTCACAGTTTGGGTTGTCATCAGAGCACGATTATTTAACATAATCGCTATACAGCATCAAGTTAATGCTGCGCAGCCGTCATGCTGCGGTCGGACGAACGCGCCAAGTTCAAAGATCTTTTCAGCCGGGATATCAGGTGGAAATAGACTGAGTCTGGACTGCTTGCGGCGTCGCAAAAGCAGCGATGGGATGAGCGAAACCCGGAGACGGTCAGCCACGTTTCCGTGCGGCAGCTACGGCGGCCCTTCCGAGTTCTTCCGGCGACGCCGAGAACGCAGCTTTCATCGCAGCGCGCGACTTCTTGGTTTGCATCCGCCCGAGCATCTTATCGAATTCCTCGCGGAGTGAACGCCCGAGCACTGGGGTAATTGACGAGGTATGTTTTCGCCTGCGGCTCATCTCTTGTTCACATTATAGCTGATTTGGCTGTTTCAACGGCGGCTCACTTCCCGATAGCGCACCATCTGACTCTCAGCTGCACTGCCCGCCAGACAATCATCCCGCTCCTATCTGTTGGTACAAACGCCCGCTTAGTTTAGGATATGTTGCATGTCGGCGGCACCGCGCGTGTAGCCTGCGTCCGAACGCGGCAAGTTCAAAATCTTTTCACTTGGGAGAGCAGATGGAAATCGAACTGAGTCTGGAATTCTTGCGCGTCGTCGAAAAAGCGGCGATTGAATCGGCGAAGACGATGGGGACGAGGTGCCGATGGACGGCACCATCGTGATCGGCGAAGGCGAACGCGACGAAGCTCCGATGCTCTTTATCGGGGAAAGAATCGGCGCCGCGCAGCATGTCCGCGGATTCAATTTCCCTGCCGTGGATATCGCTGTCGATCCGCTCGAAGGCACAAACCTCTGCGCCACCGGAGCGCCCGGTTCGATCACGGTCCTGGCCGCAAGCGAAAAGGGCGGCTTGCTGCACGCTCCCGATTTGTACATGGAAAAAATTATCGTGGGACCGTCCTGCAAAGGCGCGGTGGAGCTGGACGCCCCGGTGGCCGACAATCTGCGATCGATTGCCAAGCGCCTCGATCGCGACGTCGAAGACCTGGTCATCATGGTCCTCGAACGGGAGCGCCATCAGAAACTCATCGCGGAAATTCGCGCCGCGGGCGCTCGAATCCGCCTGATCGGCGACGGCGATCTTTCGGCAGGCATCGCTGCGGCCGTAATTGGCACGGGAGTCCACGCGGTGATGGGCACCGGCGGCGCGCCGGAAGGCGTCCTGACCGCCGCCGCGCTTCGCTGCCTGAATGGCGAGATCCTGGCACGGCTCGTTGTCTCCAAACCGGAGCACATGGAGCGAATCGAAAAGATGGGAATTAAGGACGCCAAGCGCATCTACAGCACGGAAGACCTGGCGCCGGGAAAGAAAATCATTTTTGCGTGCACCGGCGTCACCGACGGCAATCTGCTGAAGGGCGTGCGCTTCTTCGGCGAAGGCATCCGCACGCAGTCACTGATCGTCACGCTGGACGAACGCCAGGTTCGCTTCATCGACACGGTGACTCTCGATAAGCGTCCGGACGTTAAAGTGCGTTTCGCTTAGAAGTAAACTTGTTGACGTTCGTTTATTATCGGACGACCGAGGACTTTCAAATCGAAGCTGGTTTCAGTGACACAGGCTTCGGAGGCCCCGGGAAAATGGTATTGGCGGGCTCAGGGGTTAAAACCCCTGATGAAACCGATGCGCTGATGTCGTGGCTGAAGCCAAGACCCACAGATCTTGCTGTTTTTTTCCGCCGCCTGTGAAGCCTGCGTTTTTTCCTTGAGTGGATGCAAAAATCAAAACCACACAGGCTGCCCATCGCTTTGCTCTGGGTAAAAAGCCTGTGCCACTGGTGGCTGCGGACACGCAAAAATCCGCGGCTCTCTCTTCCATCCAGACGAGCGAGACGCCCGCCCCACCGGAGCGACCCGGCCGGCGACGGAATCCCACGCATGAAGAAAATCCCGAGGGAAAAGAAGATGCGCACTCTCTCCCAAGAGAGAGTGCGCGCCATCCCCAATGATTTTTTACTTTACCGGATAAGTCTCCGGGTTCGCTCGGCCGGTTAGCGGTGGCCCATCGCAGCTGGGTGCATCCGACGCGCCAGTTGTTCCATCCGAGCCGGCTGGGGCTGTGCTAACGGACGCACTTGCTGCCCGCTTCCGGAGACGTGGTCGCTGATCGCGGCCAGGCGCTTCAGAATCGATTGCCACTGTTCCCAGTCGAGCTGTCGTAGGAAAGGCCGCAACCCCTGGATGAATGGATCTTCCAGAAGCGCTTCGCCGTTCGTTTCGGGTACGAAGAAGCGGTTCAATCCGACGCCGAGCGCTTCGGAAATTTTCTCAAGCGTTCCGAGGCTGGGCGTCATTTGTCCGCTTTCGATCCGAGACAGATACGACCGGGATACCCGCGAACGTGCCTGGAGCTGGCTTTGCGTCATCCCCCGCGATTCACGTAACTGACGGATGCGCTGGCCTATATTCTCCACGGTCTCGCGGTTCGGCCATTTCTCGAAGAGTTGCCGGTCGTCGCCCGGAAGCTCCTGCGGCTCCGGAGGAGGAATTAAAAATTCCACCTTGGGCGGCAGCAAGCGCAGGCACCGGCGGCAATTCCCCGTGCGGGTACGATATTGCACGAGCCCGCAGGTCTTGCAACGGATTACTTCGCGGTCCAGGTCCATGTCTGTAGCGGCCTTGTTTCCGTTTGTTCCGTTCATTTCAGTCATACTGTTTTGTTCCGACACCGGTACTCCTCGCAGACTATTCCGGCATGCGGATGAGAGGAACTACGATCGGGGGGAAGGCAGAAGCTGGCGCGACCGACATATTGCGGGTATGCGCGTCCGGTGTCAAGAGATTTTTCTTCCTCCAATAAAATAAATCGGTCAATTCTGGAAATTCATTAGAACTTTGTTTAATTTTTATTC
Organism: Candidatus Acidiferrales bacterium; assembly: GCA_050014735.1. GTDB lineage: Bacteria > Acidobacteriota > Terriglobia > Acidiferrales > UBA7541 > Palsa-360. Next base: position 4,193 of record JBEKCU010000269.1, read on the forward strand.
GCTTTTGGCCTGCCAACCTAAAATCAACGCAATGTTGAGGTATTCTTGCCGATGGTCTTAGTAGAACAGGCTTCAGCCTGTTTGATTTTGATCTATATAGCGTTGCAAAAAAAATCAAAAGAAAACAGGCTGAAGCCTGTTCTACCTAAATGTCGACTTTCCTCACGAACGAACGCCTCAAACATGCCGCCAAAACCGGACTGGCCGCCGTCATGGCTCTGTATCTGGCAAAGTTTCTCGGCTTGCCGGAAAGTTACTGGGCGGCAATCAGCGCGATTATCGTGATGTACTCGGACGTCAGCAAAACCTTGCAAGCCTCGTGGCAGCGCCTGGTGGGCACCGCGATCGGCGTCACCATCGGCGGAGTTTTTGCCGCTCTGTTCGGGCAGCATATTTGGGCATTCGGCATGGCCGTCACGCTTACGGTGCTGGTATGCGGCTTATGCGGATTTGAGGAAGCCGCCCGGCTGGCCGGCGTTGCGGTTGCCATCGTAATGATCGTTGGCCATCCCGTAAGGCCGTGGATCGCGCCGCTGCATCGCTTTCTCGAAGTGTCCTTCGGCATCCTGGTTGCGGTCGTAGTGTCAGGGCTGATTTGGCCGGCACGAAGGTCTCGACCGTCAAAAACCGTGGCAGCACTTTAGTCCTCTATATTAGGGCGATCCCACCTTCGTTGTGCTTTCCCGTGGCTCGATGGACTGATAAGATAGGAATCGTTCAACCGAGCTCGCATGCAAATATTTCCCATCACCCGGCGTAAGACATACGGCGTCAAAGTCGGCCAATACCAGGTCGGCGGGGGCGCGCCGGTCGTGGTTCAGTCAATGACCAATACCGATACGGCGGACATCGCCGGGACCGTGGCGCAATGCAAGGAACTGGCCGACGCCGGATCCGAACTGGTGCGCATTACGGTGAACATGCCGGAATCGGCGGCAGCGGTGGCGGAAATCGTCGCGCGGCTGCGAGATCTGGGCTGCACCGCGCCGATCATCGGCGATTTTCATTACAACGGGCACGTCCTGCTGACGAAATATCCCGATTGCGCCCGGGCGCTGGACAAATACCGGATCAATCCTGGAAACGTGGGCGCGGGCGCGCGTCGGGACGAGCAGTTCGCGACAATCTGCAAAGTTGCCGTCGACAACGGCAAACCTGTCCGCATCGGCGTTAATGGCGGCTCGCTCAATCAAGAGTTGGTGATGCGCAAGATGCAGGAAAATACCGACCGCGACCTCGGCCTCGACTCGGAAGAGATCATCAACAACTGCATGGTGCAGTCCGCCATCGAGTCCACCGAGCTGGCGCTTGAGTGCGGCCTGCGGCACGATCAAATCATTATTTCGTGCAAGCTCTCGAAGCCGCAAAACCTCATTCGAGTCTATCGCGATCTTTCCCGAAAGACCGAGCAACCGCTGCACCTCGGCCTGACCGAGGCCGGCATGGGCACCAAGGGCACAGTCTGGTCGGCAGCGGCCATCGGAATTCTGCTCCAGGAAGGCATCGGAGACACGATCCGTATTTCGCTCACCCCGCGTCCGGGCGGCGACCGCCGCGAGGAAGTCTATGCCGCATGCGAACTGCTTCAGGCGCTCGGCCTGCGCTCCTTCGCGCCCAGCGTTACGGCATGCCCCGGCTGCGGACGCACCACGAGCACCACATTTCAGGAGCTCGCCGAGCGCATTCAGGGCTATATTCGCGACAGCATGCCGCAATGGAAACAGCAGTACGAGGGCGTCGAGGAAATGACGCTCGCCGTGATGGGCTGCATCGTCAACGGTCCCGGCGAATCCAAAGCCGCCAACATCGGCATCAGTCTCCCCGGCACCGGCGAAGAACCAAGCTGCCCTGTGTACATCGACGGCCAGAAATTCGTCACGCTGCACGGCAATTACGACGAACTTTCGACCGCATTCCGCAAGCTGGTCGATGATTACATTCAAACCAAGTACGCGCCGCGCTCTGCCACGCCTGCCGCAGCCACCTTTGCGCGGAATTGATCAGCGCAAATATCCCGTTCTTGCCAACTCGACGACGATGACCACGACAACGATCGCGACGCCGATCGCTACTCCGATCCCGACCTTTGCGCCTGTCGATAAACCAGGACCTTGGATCTTTTGAACATCGGAGTAGGAGATCGAGGTGCCCAGTCCTGTCTTGCTCCCATTGACATCGAAAGACGATTCATCAATTTTGCTGATATACCCCTTGACCACAGTTCTGTTCCCGAGCGTCACCCTTACTTTCGATTTCTCACCTGCGCCACGCTTTTGCACTTGGGCTTTGATTTTGGCGGGTTGCTGAATTTCCGTCGCTTGACCCTGTTGAGTTTCAGAGTCCGATACCGGCTGGCCCGCGAGCGCCGCGTCAGTGAAAACCAACACAGCAACCAGGAGCGATGACAAAATTCGCATGGACTCTCCTTTGCCAAAGGGCCGATTGTGATGCCGCGATCGATAAGCGCTAGAGATAAGGAAAGGAGGCCTATATCGACCGAATCATACAACACGAATGGGCTTGTAAGCCACATTTCGCGGAGCGAGAAGGGCTGGTATTCTTGCCTGCCTGTCTCTAAATGTTCGGTCTGAAAAGGGATTTCCGATAGTGTGAATTTCGACGGGCGAAATTCAGCGGATCCAGGCAGAAATCCCATCCTACGGAGCGCTCCAGTTCGAATCTCCGGCTCACGCTCATCGGGTGTAAACTCTGATCGTCCCCGCCTTGGAGGCATCATGCGTACTTATCCGTTTGCATTTGCGGCGGTTTTAGCAGTAGCTATAGCGCTCCCATCACGCGCCGCTGAGAAGCCGCGCCCCGCGCAACAAAATCCAAACCAGCCGAAGAAAGTCTGGACGAACGAAGACCTCGACCAACTGCGATCGCGGGGGCTGATTTCCATCGTCGGTCAGGAGACCGACGGAGGCGCAGCACTATCGATTACCGCACAATCGAGCATTCCGCCCTCCGAACCAACCTTCCCAAAGTACAATTCGAGGCTGGAAGATCCCGATTGGTATGCGCGAAAGGCTGCAGACCTCCAGGCTGAGCTAGACATGCGCGAAGCCGCCCTTCAGCAGCAACAGTCGGCTCTAGCTTCGGCGGCCGATCGGATCACCCAACCCGGCGTATCGCTGGATCAGCCAAGCGCTGGCGTAACGCCCGCGGCCGGAATCGCCGTCCTCGAAGCGCAGGTTCAGGAAGTTCAGAGCGAACTCGATGACCTGAGCGACCTCGCCCGGCAAAACAATATTTCTCCTGGAGTATTGCGGGGCTGAGAAGACGTCCAGCGTGTATGGTTCGGATCGGAGAATGGCATCGCTCAGCGGTGCCGGAGGTTCCCGGAGTTTGGGCCACAAACTCACATGCAAATTCCTCTCGCGTGCTCTATGATACTTAGCTGTGGATGATTCGCCATGCGGGCGTGGCGGAATGGCATACGCAGCGGACTTAACATACCTTGAGTGCTCGCCGGGAAACCGGCGATGCAGAACTGCTCAAATTCGGGGAAACCTTAACTGGCGATCCCGAGCCAAGCCTGAAGCAATTTTTCAGGAAGGTGTAGAGACTAGACGGGCAGCGCCTAACCTCCAGCGTTGCGGAGTAAGGTGAAGGGATAGTCCAGACCGCAAATCCGCCGAAGCGTTTAGAGCGCGGAGGCGTGAGCGGCGAAAGCCGTGGCCGGTAAGAAAATCCGCAGGGTCTTACGGCCCGTGTGGGTTCAACTCCCACCGCCCGCACCACTTTTTTTGATCTTCCTTGCGGCGCAAAAAGTTGATGCGGTGACTCTGCCTTCAGCAGAGGAAGCCCTCACCATTCTTCAGGGAATGCTCGGCCCGTACCAACATCAGGAACCGACACAACCACGAGTCCGCCGACCACGACGCTCCCCCGCCTCGGTGGGTGCATTTAGCGCCTAGTCGTGGAAATCCCTCTGATCGCCGTCAAATCCACAAGACAAGCAAGC
>JBEKCU010000270.1:0-6355 GCA_050014735.1 Candidatus Acidiferrales bacterium
GTTCAAAATTGACATTCTTGCGTTGCGCAAATGTCTTGAGCACTTCCGGAGAGTCGTAGGTGATGGAAGCAACGCGGATGCCCTTCTCCTCGAAATTCCTGCGCGATGCCTCAAAATCGATCAGCTGTGACTTGCACAGAGGGCACCAATCCGCGGAACGGCTGAAAATTAGCAGCAATCCGTTCGACCCCTTAAGGGAATTGAAGTCTTGCGTTTTTCCTGACTGGTCCTTCAATTCAAATCCGGGAATGGATGCGCCCGGCTGAAGCGCGACCTGAGTCTTGGTCTGGCCGAACATCCCGTTCGCACCCAGTGAAACGAGAATGGCGAGCAACGTAAGGACTCGAATGCAAATGCGTCGATTCAATTGCATAGTGGTCTCCTGACCAATAAATTTTTACCTTTCCTAAAAGTCTTTCCCGCTCATTTTCGAAAAGATGAAAGAAATGTTTGCAATTTAATTCTGTGAAACTTTCGTGGGCTCTGCGGCCTTCTTCGAATCGTTCGTGGGCGTCGGCATACGATCCGCAGTCCGCTCGCCCTCATGGCACGCGTCTTCGTAAACTTCGTAACTACCGTCGTTTGCAAATCGCCGCACAAAGTGAGCCGCCAACTTCCAAGGCTGCGTGTAGACGGTAGGGTCGGTGATCGTGGCCTCGTACTCGATTGTTTTGTCGTCAACTCGCGTGAAGCGCTCCACGAAGTGCGCGGATGGGCTATAGAAATTGCCCACCATGTCCAGCCTGGACTTGGCCTTTAGGTTGGTGACATCGACCACCAGCGTGTTCCCTTCCCAATGGCCGCGTGAGTCCCCCTGCCACAGCTGGATGTCTTTTCCAATGTGCGGGCGGCCGTCGAGAGGAATGATGCGAGACTCGTCATTCTCTTCGGTGAAAAACAAGACGTATCCCGGCGCCTGAAATATCTGGAAGCCGGAATGGATTAACACGCGGCCCGGGCCCTCCAACAGGCAATGGGCCTGCGTATCCACATGCTCCGGCTTGGTCGGATTATCGACGTTATCTTGAGTTACCTTTTGCTTTGCCGCCGCCCAGGGTTGGTACGGAATCTTACCGTCGGCCGGTTCTATAACTCTGCGGGCAGGAGGTCTGCGCGTTCCATTTCCCTGAAGCGTAAAGTCTGGGCGCGGCCCCGCATTCCCGGAAAGGTCATAAGTGTCTCCTCCGGGATTGGCCCGCCAGAATCCTTGAATATCCGGTTGGCCATCTGTAGTGAGGTGTTGGGCTGAGCCGGATGGGGCCTGGCCCTGGCCATAAACAGCAGGCGCTCCAACGGACAAGACCACCGCAATAGCTGAAACCGCGATCATGAACCAAATGGATTGAACTCTCATAAATTCCTCTCTTTAGTTGGCGACTATGAAGTCGCAATATATCTGTGCCATGCCGATCTTGCTCAACCGCATTTTTTCATCATTCATTCCCGGGCCCGAAAACACCTCCGGTCTACGGGTAGTACTTTTCGTATTCAAAGGCATAGCCTTCATAATCCAAAAGCTCAAAATTCTTTTCCTTGTGGCGATAGATCACGACATCGATTTTCCAGGGTTTGGTGAACACCTTCGGGTCCTCAATGGTGGCTTCGTAGTCGATGTGATCGGCGTCGATGAATTTGTAACGTTCGACCACGTGAAGCGCGTCGCTATGAAAATTCCCGGCTCTGTCAAACCACGTCTGATCGTTGAAGTCGGTGACATCGACAACGAGAGTGTCTCCGTCCCAGTGCCCTCGCGAATCGCCAAACCACCAGTCGATATGGCCGGAAGGATGGTTGGTCCCATCCGTACGGAGATGACGCACGGCGTGGACATACTCGTAGAGGATGGCGATTTCTTTTGGAGTCTGGACGATTTGGAATGGAAATGGTGTGTAGGTGATCCGAGGCACTCCAGGAAAGTAGGACTTCACTTCGGGATCGGCAGTCGCCCGATTCTCATAGTTTTCCTTCTTTTTTGCGATTGCCCACGGTTGATATGGAATTTCGTTGCCAATGACAATCCCCTGACCTCCAGGTATTCCCTGTTCCGCGGAGTGGTCCTGAATGTTCCAGTTCGCGGTGCTGATGACCTGCCAAAAACCGGAAAAGTCAGGTTTGCCATCGGATGCGCGCGGGATCGGGGGTGTTGAAGCCGTCTGACTGAAGGCCACCATCGGCACGAACAAGAAGACGGCAGTCATTGCCACGTGCCGGACGAAGCTGCTACTAAGGCTGAAAAACCTGCCACGCCACAGAAGATCATTGACTGCGGCGGGAAAAGATAGGACTTTCCTCATGATTGGTTCACACTCTCCTTGTAAAATTCAATCTTTTGCGGAAGAACGGACAGTGCCATCGAGCTATGGAAACGCACAAAGGCACATCAGGAAAAACAAAGTTGGGAGCCAACGGAGGGCAAGAAGCTTAAGACCGGATAGATACCTGGTGATGTTGCGCGGTCAGAACAATCTAGCTCGCCGTCGGCAAAGGACACTGCTCGCGACAGGAAATCGCGGAGCGTCTACAAGTGCGACAGCGAAGCGTCAACATGCCCGGAGTATCGGGAACATGCGGAAATATGTCAAGTAAAATCGTACAGCATTAGAATTATTCAATCCGATCCCCGCACCCTGGCCCCCAAGTCAGCCATGGCGGCAATCCTACCTTGCTGAGCGGACCGATGATTTTGGCGAAGGTCGGAATATTTGGTTCTGTCGAAAGGTCACGGTCTTCTTGCAGTCCTGCCGTATCGCCTCAGCAAGAAACTCTTGACAGTCATTCCTTCGGTCGCTTACCTTGGATTTATGAGATTTAGTTCTGCTTACGTCTGTTGTTGTCCGCACAGCGACCTGCTGGTGGATCGGACACGCGTGTGAGCAGACATCTGTAGCCGCTGAAGCTTCGTAGTTTCAGTTTGCGAAGGGCCCGCTTCCAGCAATTTTGGGGGCGGGCCTTTTTGTTTTCAGAGACACATTCACTGAATTTTCGGATTCGAGGCGAAAAAATGACTCTCTTTCATTTGTGCCAGTGGCTTTACGCATCATCGTTCGGAACGGCGATTCGCGAATCGCAATATGGTTTTCCGCTTATCGAAACGGCGCACGTTCTGGGGATTACCGTCCTGGTTGGCACCGTTGCGATCGTCGATCTGCGTCTTCTTGGCCTGGTAATGAAACGCGAACCGGTTTCGGATGTGTTGGAACAAGTCCTGCCCCTGACCTGGGGCGGTTTTGTCATCATGTTTGTCAGCGGCTCTTTACTGCTTTTGTCGAAGGCTGAACTGTACTATGGGAATCCCCTTTTTCGTATCAAGTTGGGGCTCCTGCTTCTGGCAGGACTGAATCCGCTGATTTTCCATTCAACAGTCTATCGAAGCGTTTCTGCCTGGGGTGAATCACAGGTTACACCCAAACGAGCGAAACTTGCTGCGGTTCTGTCCTTGACGCTTTGGAGCGCCATTGTCGTCACCGGACGGGCGATTGCATATTTTCACTAATGTCGGCGAAAAGCGCGACAGTCTGAAAGTAAGGGGGCTTTATGACTTTTTATTCTTTATTCGAATGGCTTGGCAACACCTGGATTGGGTTGGCGATCCAGCGCTCCACATGGGGAGTAGCGATTGCGGAGATGGTGCATCTCCTCGCACTCGCCACACTTGGCGGCACAATATTGCTGGTTGACTTGCGGCTTTTCGGTATTGGCATGAAACGACAAACGGCCGCGCAGCTGGCTCGCGATTTATCGCCGGTCTTTTGGGGCAGTCTCGCTGTTATGTTGGTTTCGGGGTTGCTTATACTTGCCGGAGAACCCATGAAGTGCTACTACAGCCCCGCATTTCGAATCAAAATGCTGCTGCTTATTATTGCTGTGTTGTTTCAGATCACTTTCCACCGCATCGCGGTTGCGTCGTCAACGGGAAAGGCCGCATCCATTTGGTCGAAATCGGCGGCCGCGTTGTCTTTGGCGCTATGGCTGAGCGTGGGGCTTGCCGGCAGAGCTATCGGCTATTTTTAGACGAACCTGCCGTATTGCCTTTTTCCATTCGACCTAATATTGCCGAGACAATAGTCTCTCACGTGCCCCCGAACGCCAATTCTGGGCCACAATGCAATCCTCGCACCCAAATTCCGACAACAGGAGCAATTGTCGCGACAGCGACACCGATTTGACTGTCGAGCGTGATAGCCCGACCTTGACCTTGTTCGGTTCATCGTGACGTGTCATCCAGGTTGAAATTAACTTCCACTCTCAAATCGATCTGCGTCGCTTCGCCGTCCAGAATCGTAGGTTCGTACTTCCTTTTTGCCACAGCTGCCAATGCAGCAGGAATGAGCAACGGGCTGCCGCTGATCGCGCGCTGTTGAACGACGTTTCCGTGTTCATCGATAATCGCCTCAATGACCACTGTTCCACTGACCCGCGACTGCATCGCGAGCACTGGATATGCTGGCGCTGGCCCTGAAAGTAGCCGCGGCGCTTTTATATTTCCGCCGACGCGTACCGGTTTCCTCGGCCCTTCTGCGACAGGGGCGCCTGGCGCCGATATATTGGTCAGAATGCCGCCAAGAAAGCCGCCCACTTGTCCTCCGGGAATCCCGCCCGGCACGCCACCGGTTACTCCCACCAGCGCTTCCTCCGGCTGCAAATCGTTGGCTGCAATCGCAACTGTTTTGGGAACAAACGACGGCGCTGTCAATTTTCCCGGAGTGAATGTTTTCGGTACCGACCGAACAGCTCGCGCTACGGCCGATGGAGGCGGTGGTGGCGGAGCCGCAGCCGGCGGCAGCGGAGCAACCAGCAGGGTCGTATTGAATCTGTGCAGGTCGAGCCCCTGCGAATAATAGAGTGGCACCAGCAACAGCAAGAACAGAATCAGCAAGTGAGCTCCGAGAGAGATCGCCCATTTCAGCGGGTGGCGCTTCTGGCGGACGGAAGATTTGTCGAGGATCGCTTCGGCAAAGACTTCGTGTTTCGATGCCACTTGTGCTGGAGGCAACACCACGCTCTTGGTCTGAACGACATTTCTGTATGTATCTTCCAGGTACAAAATATTCTGATCTAACATTCGATATCTCCTTTTTGTCTGAATAGCACCGTCTTGAATAAGGAACTTCGCATTACGCTTGATAGTCAGCTTGTCGTTTCGCGGCGGATCCTGAGGTGGGGTACCGGCCAAAAAAACAAAAAGCCCGCTAACCAGTTACTCCGGCGAGCGGGCGTTATAAGAACTTACGAAGTTTTCGTGGTTACAGTTGTCTGCTTACACGTCTCTTCCGCCCAGCCAGTATTTCACTGTGGGAAGGACAACAAACCGAAGCCAAAATTAAGCTCACGAATTTCAGGGTATGGCAATCGTTGTTACGTGTCAAGCAAATAGGTGATTTGGTTTGTTCCTATCGTCTAACAAATTTCTGTCCTGATGAATTGAGTCAGATCACGAAGAAGCCATGAGTGCCATCTCGACGCAACTGCTCCACCAGTCCATATTCCCAGTCAAGGTATGCTTGCATTGCGGAATCTTCTACATCGGTCCCTTCGTATGGACGCCGGTAGCGATCGGTCGATTCGGAAGCGTATCGTGTAGGTGAATCCTCAGATGGCAGCCCCGCTGCGATCCATGCATCCGTACCGCCTTCGAGCACGAACACAGGCTGCGTCGTCAGTCCGGATAATTCAGGCCACGCAAACCGCGCTAAAAGTCCGTCAGGCGAAGTCAAAACGTAACGCTCCGCAGGATTGATTAATTTTATTGCGTCGTCCAGTTGCGAGCGCGAAACAAACCACGCACCCGGAATGTGGCGTTTCGCGTAATGCATGCTTGGTGCAAGGTCCAACAGCGCGGTCTTCGTCTCTTGCCCTTGGCTTAACCATTCGTTGAGACATCTGGGAGAGACCAGAAAGTCTTCAGAAATATTTGGCAGCTGTGGAACGGGCATTTGCAACGGTCCACGTTCGACGAGGTCCGACGCAGTCACCCCATCGAGGACGAAAACCCTCCAATTCATTTGCGCGAGCCAGGAAGCCGTCATATTTGCACGGCTGCCGTCGTCATCGACGAGCACGATGCGCGCCCCACGTACCGGCGCGTACACATCGGTTTCTTGAACCAGTTGGCCGCCCGGCGCATTGCCAAAACTCGGCAGGTGGCCATTTTCGAATTCTTCCGGGGTGCGTACATCGAAGCGGTAGACATTTAGATCGCTTCGACCTATCCAATCGCTGACAGTTTGCAAATCTATTCTGGCTACTCCCGCGCGATCCGCGACAGCGCGTGCTGCCGTAGCTGCTTCAGCGCGAGTCGGCTCGCCAACTTCTCGAAATTTATCTTCCTGGCCATGTTGAAGTGCCTGTTTAGCGA
>JBEKCU010000271.1:0-6350 GCA_050014735.1 Candidatus Acidiferrales bacterium
AACCTCATCCAGCCCCGATCGCGTGCTGGAACTTTGCTACACCAAGGGCAACTACTGCGAAGTAGATTCGGACCTCGGCGGGATCATCCGATATCCTTCCGAAGAGTTTGAGTTTTTTGCATACCTAAGCGAAATGGACGAGACGACAGCGAACTGAAACGACTCCCCTTTTTCTGAATTCGCCTTTGGCACAGCCAAAGGCGAATTCTTTCCAAATTGGAACGCGCTGACGCATCCGCTCCGGCCCTCCTGAACTTCTATAGTCCTCCCGAACAGTCAGTCATAATTTTCCGTCTTCGTCTCGGAAGCGGATAATTGACTGCCTGCCATAGCGTTACATCGGACTCGCTTCTTTATTGCGGGGGGCATCCGTACCGCCAAGACGGCAAACGGTTCCAAGCTCAAGCAATGGCACTGTCCTTGCCTATGATCCGGTATGAATACAATGATTGCACCATCCAAGGAAGGTCACTTAGTCCGAGGCAGTTCCGATGATGCCATGACGGTATGTGTGCTCGACGATGAGATCGGCATGATCGAGATGTTGCAGGAATCGCTGCGTTGCCTGGGCTTTGCCTCGATCGGAACAAGCGATCCGCAGTACGCGCTCGAAATGATCGACCAAGGCCGAGTCCGCGTGGTTATGTCGGACATCAAAATGCCGGGAATGGATGGCCTCCAGTTTCTGGAACAGGCCATGCATCGCGATCCGGGTGTCTATGTCATCCTCATGACAGGCTTCTATTCCCTTGAAAGCGCAATCGCCGCGATCAAGCGTGGGGCCTACGATTATATTCCCAAGCCCGTGGACCGTCTGCGGCTGAAGCGATCCCTCGATGAGCTTGCCGAATCGTTCAATCGCCGCAAGCGCATCAAAAGCCTTGAGCAGCAACTCCTGAGCGACTTGGAGTTCCATGGAATTGTCGGCAGAAGCCCGGCGACTCTAGAAGTCTTCGAAATGGTTCGCAAGGTGGCGCGGCATTACACGAATATCCTTTTGATTGGCCCCACAGGCAGCGGAAAAGAATTGGTCGCTAAGTCCATTCATCAGATGAGTCCGGTTGCCCAGCAACGATTTGCTGTATGCAATTGCTCGGCGATGGTCGATACCCTGCTGGAAAGCCAGCTCTTTGGACATGTGCGGGGAGCATTTACTGGCGCGACCGATACGCGTCCTGGGCTATTCGAATACGCGAATGGGGGTACTGTCTTCCTGGACGAAGTTGGTGAGACCTCGCTCGCCATGCAAGCCAAACTGCTCCGCGTGATCCAAAATCGGGAAATTCAGCGCGTGGGCTCGCCTGAGGTTCGGCACGTGGATGTGCGTTTAATCGCGGCAACCAACCGGGACTTGCGTGCCGAGGTTCTGGCCGGGCGCTTCCGCGAGGACCTATTCTATCGGCTGAGCACGATCCAAATTCGCGTGCCCAGCCTGGCCGAACGATTGGACGACATCCCCCTACTGATTCAATATTTCCTGAAGAAATACAACCAAGCCTACAGCAAACAGATCCAGGGCCTAACCCGCAGGGCTCAGGCTGTCCTGCTTCAGCACAGTTGGCCCGGCAATGTCCGCGAACTGGAAAATGTGATTTCCTGCGCCTGTCTTACATCTGTCGCTGAATTTATTGACGTTGATGATTTTCCGGAAAACCTTCAAAAACCGGTCAGTCAGAGTGGCCGAGCGGGTGACGCCTGGCGTCCGCTTCCTCTCGAGGAGGTCCGGCGCCGGCACATCCGCCGCGTCCTGGAGTCCTGTGAGGGGAATCGCGTGCGCGCGGCCCAATTGCTTGGTATCGGCCGCACGAGTTTGTATCGATTCCTGAAGCGCGCCGACAAGAAATCGGATGCGCCGGCAAACTCGTAGTCTCAATGCCATCCGCCGGCCGGCCAATCCGGAGGGCTTGGACTATGAAACCTAACGCAGAGTAGAGACCCAATTCCATTCGGCGCTATGTGGTGCGAATCCACCCGATCCTTGGCCGCGTCTCAACTGCGAGTTTTTCGTCTCGACGGTGGCAAGAACCGCCGGCGAGACGCTGGCGGCATGGAGATCGGTCCCCACGGACAGGCATCGAGGAAATTGAGTCATTCCCTGCGGATCGGCTCTGTTTCAGGTCAATACAAACTCTAATTCCGGCACACTGCCTAACCTTCCAATCTCCGTACGTCCTTTATCTTCTGTGCTTGCCGATTCGCCTGTTTGGAAGGTCAAATGCCTCTTAAGACAGCGTGAGTGACGCATTCAGATCACGAGGAATCAATTTAAACGAAGCGACTCAGATCGACCGGCCTGACTACGGAGCGGCGTCAGCGCAGACGAGTAAAAAAATCTCCGGGCGATTCGAACGCACGCTCAAGTTCCTTCCAGCCAGCTACTCTCCCAAACGACCCCCGAATTAACCTGCCCAGATTCCGCAAATACCGCGCTGGCTCATCGCTGAGTCAGCGCGGCTCTTCTCTTCGGCGCAATCCTAGTGGCCCGCGTCAATGTGTTGGTAGCACCTCCCGAAATGGGACAAAGGTATTAATCGCGGAAAAGGACCTCGTCCGCCACGGAATCAACGGCCCTATTTTCAACGGCATCCGAGAAACCCACCATGGAATGCCACCTGCATGTAACTGAAGGAGGAGAGGAAGTACCTTGCAAGTCCAAAAAAAAATCTCCGGCCACAGCGGGAACTGATCGCCGGACGGACACTCGCCTGCGCGTAAACATTCCCGTCGAACTCACCTGGAACGGATCTACCGGCCATCGGATTACGGAACGGACTTTTGTTGAAGATATCAGCGATTTTGGGTGCCGCTTTTCAATCAGGGAAACGGTGAAGCAGGGCGATCTTATCTCTGTTCAACTGTTAAGCATGAATGGAAGAATCGTGTCCGGTGAAGGCCCGAAGGCGTTTAAGATAATGTGGGTTTCTCGCAAGCCGACCGGCATGACGGTAGGCGCCCGGCTGCAAGAAGCAGATCAACTCGACAACACTAATACCGATCTCGAGACAGAAATTTCCAAACCGCCAGCGAAGTGAGCCGTTCCCGGAGTCCGCACCGATTCATTGTTGGTGGCCCAAACATGCGCAACGACTCAATAGCACGATTCGCAGGCTGCGGAAAAACCCTGCTCTCGCGTCATTTTGAGCGAAGCGAAGAACCTTCGCTTCGCTCAAAATGACAACGAGGAGGTTCCCCGCAATCTGTTCTTAATGCGTGGGTTCAGTCTTTGCAATCGTGAAAACCACGCAGGCTGATGCCGCTGCTAGTCACTTCCTGGTGGCCAGTCGAGCGGACTCGCTATTGAGCGTCCGCCTTGCCGAATTCCCTTTCTCCGCTATCCGCCCTGATTTGGGGCAAGCTCACCGTGTTATCCATTCGAACGGTCATCGTGGTCTGCGCGGGCAATTCCACTTCCTTGCCCTTGCGTTCCACGATATAGGCGGCGGTTCCGATCAACCCAAATCCGAACCCGCGCACAACGTGGCTGAACACGGCACCTGCTATAGTACCCCCGCCAATTCCGATGGCCCCACCAATGATATCGCCTTTGATATCATGCTTTGCCTGCAGGACCTGACCTTCATCGACCTTCACGTCTTTCCTCGCCTTCCCTTCGTTCTCACCCGATGATGGCGCTTCGAGTCCCAAGATGCTCATCTTTGCCGGGAAGAGACGGCTATCGAGTTCCAGGTCGCGAAACGAAAGATTCATGGCGGCTTGTCCCCGGAAGATCGAGAAATGGCGTGTATGAATAACTCCCCCGACAGTGCCGTTCACTCGAGCACCGGCGGGAAGAATCATTTGGCTGCCAATGTATACGGCCTTGGCTACTTCAGCGACAAACGGATCACCGCTCTTGGCAACGGCTGTACTCAGGGGTGTGATGAGTCGCAAGTGCACCTGGGTGCCTTGCAGAAGTTCATGGGATTGCGCGCGAACTGGATTCGCGGCAGCGGCAGACAACAAAACAACTGCACAGAAAGCTACAACGATGCGTTTCATAGGATCCTCCATCCTGCCGGGCCGGCCAAGGATTCGGCCGTACACGGTTTTCGCCTCGTATCGAGAGGCGTTGCGCTGGCGCTGAACGCCCGGCGAGGCTCTGCGGGAGCGCACCGGACCGGATGCGGAGGTACCGTTCGTGTCTATCGTACCTTGGACTTTCGTTCGTTCCGGTCTGAAAGTTGTATCGCATGTCCAAAATTGCACTCTTCATCGATGAACGTAGCAGATCATTGGGTCAGGGTGATTCGATGGCGACGGAGTCCCGATTGTCCCGATGCGAGAGGGGGCTGGCTTTTTTTCGCAGCCACAAAGTGAAGAGCCGCCAGTCGGTTTCGCGTCGAGCGAATGGGTCGTTCAGCTAAAGAGTGATATCATCGAATTTAATTACTATTCTTCGAGAGGAAAAAATCGGCGGCATATTATTGTGTCGCCCAGATCGGGTGACACAGCATGAAATTTTGGAATTTCATCGTACTGATTAGCGTGCTCGTGGGCGCCGCATTCATGCTCACAAGTTGCAGCCACACCAAGCGCACCACACTCGAAAATTTGCGGGAGATACCGCCGCCGGCGGCGCCCGATAGCGCCCAAGTAAATCTGAACGTCGGGCCCGACGGCACGACACTCCTGAGTTGGATCGAGTATAACGACAAAGACATTCCTGAACTGAAGTTCTCGACGAAAAAAGGCGAAGCGTGGTCTCCAGCCCAATCCATCGTGAAGGGCGACGACCTAATCGTTAACTATGCTGATTTCCCTTCCCTGCTTTCGCTGGGAGGTGGGTTGGTTGCGGCGCACTGGATGGCATCTCCCCCGGGCAGCGAGGGCTATAGCGTTCGCGTCGCATTTTCCCGAGATGGCGGACAAACCTGGAGCAAGCCGGTCGTTCCCCATCGAGACCATTCCGACACCGAACACGGATTTATGTCCATGACGCCCTCGCCCGATGGCGGCGTGGCCGCCACTTGGCTGGACAGCCGAAAACTTGCCGGCGGCGGCTCCGACAACGTTGCCATGATGTACACGACTATCGGAACGGACGGAACGCTGGGGCCGGAAACGACAATATCGAGCCGAGTCTGCGACTGCTGCCAACCGAATTCGGTGCGAACGTCCAGTGGAATTTTGACCACCTACCGGCAACGGACGGACAAGGAAATTCGAGATATCGCTGTGGTGCGATTCGACGGAACCAAGTGGTCTGAGCCGAAAACGGTTTTCGACGATAACTGGCATATAGATGCTTGTCCGATCAATGGACCGGCCATTGCCGCGCACGAAAACCAGGTTGCCGTGGTATGGTTCACCGGCGCCAACGACAAGCCTAAGGTCGAGCTTGCATTCTCCTCCGACGGCGGCGGCAGCTTTGCTCCGCCGGTGCAGGTCGATGAGGGCAATACAATCGGGCGCGTGGGCATTGCGATGCTCGATTCCGGCAGCGCCGTGGTGACCTGGCTGGAACGAGGCGCGAAAGGCGGGGAGTTGAAGGCGCGGCTGATCGACAAGAACGGAACGCGCAATCCCCCAATCGTTATTGGAAGCACAAACGCTGGCTCCTCCAGCGGCTTCCCTCGAATCGAGCGAAGCGGGAACACCATCATGATCGCGTGGACCGATACGAACACAGAACGCATACGGGTTTCGGAACTGGACATCAAGAATTAGTATCGAGTCCCGGGAACGTTCACCATCGAGCTTGAACTTGAACCACCGCTATTAATTCGGTTCAATACATGGCGGTCACTCGGCTCTACGTCTGCTTTCCCGATCCTTCCTGCGGGCACGCCACTCCTCTGCCGTGACCTCCCATATCTCCGTAGGAAAGCGGCCCGAAACATATTCGTGCTCTTCTGTCGCAACGATTCGCATTCCGTTCTTCTCGGAAATGCGGCGCGATGCCGTATTTGGAAGTGCCTTCGGAGCACGCAGCACCGAAAAGTTCAGCTCATCGAACCAGTAATCCGTGACCGCCTCGGTGGCCTCGGTCATCAAGCCCTGTCGCTGCCATGGCAGGGCTAGCCAAAACCCGCGATTGTTATTCCTTTCCCTGTTCATCAAGCCGATGCTTCCGATCATGCGGGTCGAAGAATTCTTTAGGCGCAGGGTCCAGTGCCATTCCTCTCCGCGCTCCACCGCCGGAAGAGCAAAATCGCGGTACCACTTATAGGCTCCGTCCGGTGGATAGGGCCACGGAACAATCTTGTGTAAATACCGGACGATCTCCCAGCGGCGCGTGTCAACGAGTTTGAGACCAGCGGTCACGGAATTTAGTGAGTCTTTTCATCTGCGGTTAGCGGTTTGTTGATCCAGACCTCGGTTGGAACCGAGAGTGGTTTTGGCGCTTGGCG
>JBEKCU010000272.1:0-6340 GCA_050014735.1 Candidatus Acidiferrales bacterium
CATGCGCACGAGCTGCACCGGAGTGACCGTCACGGCTCCCTGACCGATCGAAACCGAGATCGTTTCTCCGGCGTACCATTTCTGGTGATAGACGCGTTCCTTCCATTCTTCGGAAGGCATCAAACCGGTATCTTCCGATGGCAAATCGATTCCAGTGCGCTGGCCCAATCCCAATCCAGCGCCGTATTTATGGATCTCTTCAATTCCAATGCGCTGTCCCACGGTATAGAAAAAAACGTCGCAGGAATCCACGATGGCCTTATGGAGATCGACTGTGCCGTGACCCGCGGGTCGCCAGCAGTGGAACGTTCGTCCATAAAAAGTTGCGTGCCCTGGGCAAAACGCAGTGAAGGTTTCCGGAAGCAGCTTGGACTCAAGCATCGCGGTGGCCATCACGATCTTGAAGACCGAACCCGGAGCCAACTGACCCTGGATAGCGCGATTGAGCAAAGGCGTGCGAGGATCGGCATTCAAACTTTGCCATTCCGCCGCAGGGATTCGAACGGCAAAATCATTCGGATCGAAGGTCGGACGGCTCACCATCGCTAGAATTTCCCCGGTCCGCCCGTCCATCGCGACAACGGCTCCTTCTCTATCAGCCATGTAGGAATCCGCGATCTGTTGAAGATCGTAGTCGATTGTCAGTTGGATCGGCTTGCCCGGAATGGCATCTTGTTGTTCCAGGCGCCCTACTTCTTTGCCAATGCTGTTGACAATGACCCGCCGCAATCCGTCGGTGCCCATCAAGGTCTCGTTGTACTCCCGCTCGAGGCCCGCTTTTCCAACGATGTCTCCAGGTTTCAGCTTTGAGTCTGAATTCTCAACCTGCTCCGCACTGACTTCGCCGACATAGCCAACCGCGTTGGCGAGCAGGTCTCCATGAGGGTAACGGCGGCGATGAACCATCAACATTTCGAGTACGGGAATATCGGCGCGATGGGATTCAATAAATGCGATGTCGGAGGGTTTCGCTTCCGGCTTAATCACGATGGGCTGGAACTTCGGCATGGCCCTGGACGAATCGATTTGCTGCTTCAATTCATCGAGAGTCATGTTCAGGCCATCGGCGATCTGCGGCAGGAGTTTTTCAACTTCCGTGGGCGAGTCTCGCAACAACAGAACGCTGAAGGACGGATAGTTATCCGCCAAAACTCGCCCTTCTCGATCCAGCATCGATCCGCGCGGGGCAATAATCGGAATCGATCGCACGCGGTTGCGCTCTGCCATTTGCGCGTAATGGTCCGAATCGATGATCTGCAGCTTCCAGAAACCAAAAAGCAGAAGTGCGATCATTCCGACGATCACATAGGAAACTATGGCCAGCCGCCCCTGAGGCAGCCGTTTTTCATTCTGAAATGAGATTGCCACATCCGCTCCGAAATATCCGTGCACCGATGGCGCGCGATACTCCCGGCACGACTTCGCAAGGAGCTCCGATCGCCAACGCCAACTTGCACCTAACCAGCGTCAACACTATCACTTACATCAAATGTGTGCAAGATGTTGCACATCGTATCAGACAACCCCCCGGCACGCCCGCGTCCAGCCTCAAGACGGTTTGCGAAACCGGTCGAGCAACGAAAACAGTCCGATTGCCAGGAATCCGTTGACTACCGACGCGATTAAGATCGGAATCGGGAAGTAAGGCTCGCTGGGCCGCGCAAGCAACCAGTGACTCAACAGATTAAACACCGCGTGATGAAAGAGATAGAATCCGATCGTCAGAATAAAACGCGCAATCGGATGCTCGACGTCGATGCGTGCGCCAATCGAAGAACCCAGAAATCCCACCAACGTCTTCGCGATACCGTATAGCCCGATTGGCGTTCGGCTCAGGCTGTCCTGCAGCAGCCCGATCACCATGCCTAGCAGTAATCCTGATGACGGATTTCGCTTGCTGAGGGCGAAGTACAGCGTCACCAACAGCGGCAATTCGAGATAATTTGCCCACCGGATATGCACGGGCAAAAAGGCTTGTAACACCAGCGAAAGCAACACGGCAACGGCGACTACCCCGCCGTAATACTTGTGCACTTCAATGTGCGGCTCAGGGCCTGTGTAGATCTCGGTGTTTTCCATGATGTTGTTGCTAAGTCCGCGCTAATAAGTTGGTTGCGTTCTTACTGCTGTGCTTTTGTCGGTGCTTTCGCCGCGTTTCCGGGCACGACATTGGGCTTAATATTGGCGTCGGCGCTGGACCCGGACTCCTTTTTCATTTCCAGATCCTGCCGCGTGAGCAGAATCATCACTTCCTCGAGACGGTCCAGATGCGCAGCCGGCTTGACTCGAATATTCATGAATGGCGACTTATGGTCCGGCGTAGCTTCCACCACCGTGCCAACGGGAAGATCTTTCGGAAAGATGCGGTCCTGGCCCGAGGTGAGCACCGCCTCTCCGATCGACACCTTTTCATCGTTGCTGATGTAATCGAGAGAAAGCTGCGGCTCGCCCGTACCCCGCACGGGGCCCTGCGTGCGCGTATCCGCCAGCAGAGCTCCTACTCCGCTTTCTTTGTCGCCCAGCAACAACACTTGCGAAGCATCCGGATAGACCGCGAGAATTTTCCCAACGACGCCGTCGGGCGTGATCACTCCCATGTCGCGATGAATACCGTCGCGGGATCCACGGTTGACGTATAGCAGGAGGCTGTTGGAATCCGGACTGCCCCCGATGACTCGTGCGGCAAGCATGGGCACTTCGGAATGAGCGTCGCGGAAATTGAGCAGCGCGGCCAGGCGGTCCGCCTCCAGTGCTCGGCCCTCGAGCTCCGCGTTGCGCACTTTCAGTCTGTCCATTTCAGCGTGAAGAGACTCGTTGTCTTTTTGCGCGCGGCGCAAGCCAATGTAACCGCCCCATCCGTTCTCAACGCCATAGATGGCCCAGGATGCAATGCGCTGCAGCGGCGAGATTGTCTCGACCGCCCAAACGCGGATGAGCCGCACCTGGCGCTCCCGCTTAATCTGCACGGCGAGCAGGAGCACTTGCGCGACGATGACGGCGGCGAGCAGCGTCAAGGACTTATGGCGTGAGGGAATTGCAATCATCGAAAATCCGCCTGTCCATCCCCATCAATCGATCGATACAAGCCGCAGCAGCCGGAAATCGCTGAGCATCTTGCCCGTGCCGAGCACGACGGAAGCCAGCGGATCGTCCGCGATGGAAACGGGCAGGCCCGTTTCCTCGCGGATGCGTTTGTCGAGGTTCTTGAGCAGCGCGCCGCCGCCCGTGAGTACGATGCCACGGTCGCTAATGTCGGCGGAAAGCTCGGGAGGCGTGCGTTCAAGAGCGACGCGGCACGCATTCAGAATTGTCGCGACGCATTCGGAGAGCGCTTCGCGGATTTCGCTGTCATCGATCGTGACCGTACGCGGCACGCCCTCGATCAAGTTGCGCCCCTTGACTTCCATGGTCAGCGGTTTCTCCAGCGGATAGGCCGAGCCGATCTCCATCTTGATCTGTTCGGCGGTGCGCTCACCAACCAGCAGGTTGTACTTGCGCTTGAGGTAGTGCATCACGGCTTCGTCCATTTCGTTGCCCGCGACGCGAACCGAACGTGAATACACAATGCCGCTCATTGAAATGACGGCGATATCCGTTGTGCCGCCGCCTATATCCACGACCATGTTGCCCGAAGGTTCTTCGATGGGAAGCCCCGCGCCGATGGCCGCCGCCATCGCCTGCTCGACCAGGTACACTTCGCTGGCCCTCGCGCGATACGCGGAGTCCTGCACAGCGCGCTTTTCCACCGGAGTGATTTCGCTCGGCACTCCGATGACGATGCGCGGATGCACCAGCATGCGGCGGTTGTGCGCCTTCTGGATGAAGTAGGTGAGCATTTTTTCCGTCACCTTGAAATCGGCGATAACGCCGTCTTTCATCGGCTTGATGGCCACCACGTTGCCCGGCGTGCGTCCGAGCATGTCCTTGGCATCCTTGCCCACCGCCACGACTTCCCCGCTGTTCTTATTGATCGCCACGATCGACGGCTCGTTCACCACGATGCCCTTGCCCTTGGCATAGACCAGCGTGTTAGCCGTTCCAAGATCGATCGCCAGGTCAGAAGAAAACAAACTAAAGACCGAGCGAAGGCTATAACCATTCTTGTTCATGTTTCCCTCAGTTCCGGGCTGCTCCCGCGGCTTGCGGAGGCCGCGTGTGGGAGGGAGCCGCCCGGCTGCCCCGCCCCTAAAGAAAATGTCGTGCCGGTCGTCTTACGGATGTCCCGGCTACGGAATCACAACTTCAATGCGCTTGATGGCTGTGCCGCCCCGGCGATTCTGTCCGGTGATGACAACGGTCTGGCTGCCACGCGAGAGTGACGACGTAAAATATTTGAAAGTGCCGTCGGGGCGAATGTCCGCCACCGGCTCTCCGTTGATGATCAGCGCCGCGCCCGGCTCGGTGCGCCCGCTGATCTCCATCACGTTACCATGCAACTCGGTGTTCCCGATTTCCAGCATCATCTCCTGGCCCTTGCCTTGTGTCGCGAGCGTAAACTTATACGTGTCGCTCGGTGCGCTGACGCGTTTCTGAGCATCGGTGGCCAGAACGTCCCAGAAGTAGTCTCCCGGATCGAGGCCGGCCAGGTCCACCGACGTTCCCGTTAGCTTCCGGTCTTCCACGATGCGCGAAAACATGGATGTGGTGCTAACGCGAAGTTCGTAGCTCACTGCATCCGAGACCGCCTTCCATTCGAAATGCACCGGCGCGTGTTTGGGATCCGGGACGATCAAGGGCTGTAGATTCAACGGCTCGGCGAGGTCAGGCGGCGCGAGAACGTTCGTTTTGACGACTGTTCCTCCGCTTGGGGGCACTGTCACGCGCTCCCATTTCCCGATTTCGACGCGCTGGAGGCCGTCCTTGGTCGCCAGTTCCGCGCTTCCGGCCGACACGGTAATTTCGGTCTCACTTGTTTGCGGGTCGCTCCGCATGGCCGCACGGCTATTCTGTTTTACCGAAGCCACGGCATTCGAAGACGAAACTTCGGCCTTGGATTTCGGAGAATCCCACGTACCAGTCGCAAGGTCCACCGCGCCCGAGGAGATGTGCATTGCCACGCGCGTTTCGCTGTCCCGCCCCACTGAATTTTCCTCGACCGTAACCAGGGTGTCCGCTTGCACGGTGTAGGTTGTGCCGTCAGCAAACGTGATGCGGGCCGCGCCGTCCCCGCTGGTCTGGATCAAATCGCCTTTGTCGAGCGCCATCCGGTAATCCGCCGTTACCCACTGCACGGAATTCACTTTCTTCACTTGAACCCGGCCATCGAGATTCACAAACTTCGCCTGCTTCGGAGTCAGCTCAGCGCCTGCGTCGGCGCCGCCGCCTAGGGCATGGTTAATCCTTGCAATGACGCCGCTATAAGACTCCGGATAAATCAGGTACAGAATCGCGATGACAATCGCCAAAATCAAAAGCACATAGATAGCCACCGTCCGGTAGGTAATGGTCTTCCAATAGACCTCGACTGGAGAGATCTTTTGCCGCGGTGCTACCGGTGGTCTCTGAATCGGCATCGGACAATTGCTGGGATTTCAACCGACTTCAAAATTAGCATGCCGGTCTCCGCCCCGCAAACGACGCGGGCCAAACCAGTTTCCCGGAGCGCAACACTCGGCATTTTTTGGCGCCAGGCCGGGTCGTGGGATCTTCACGAGTCATCGTTACGATGACAGCGCGGCGCGGTGCTGCATGAGTCAAGAGAGTCAAAAAAAGCGCCCCGACTTTGCCGGGGCGCTTTTTCGTCTTGCATGTTCGTGAATGCGATCTTGAGCGTACCGCGATGAACCGGCTTTAGTGCCAGTCGTCGCGATCGTAATCGCCGTCGTGATCTCTGCCTGACGAAAACAGATCGGACATGGTCGCAGTCGCCGCATCGCAGGCGTGGTTGAGGCAGGGAAGGCCGAAGCCGCCTTCGAGGGTCCGAAGGAGCGAGAAGTGCGTGTAAAATATATTGCTTTTCACGCCTTGCGGGCCGTAGTTTTTGTCAACAATTGTCAGGACTTGGTTAACGATGGGGGCATAACTGTAGTCATTCTCATCCCACAGTACCACGATGGCGTTGTGCCCTTTGCTCCACACCGGCGAAGCTTTGATGGCCTTCACAATCGTGCGAAGGGCCTGGTCGCCGAGATAAATGAGGGCTGGATTTAATCCGGTTTGGGTGCCGTTATCGTTCGGATCGTAGTCGCACTGAGGGCCCGCGTTGCCCCGACCGTGCTGATCGTTGCACTGGTTCGGAGCGATGAAGGAATATGCCGGGACGTCGCCGGAGGCAAGATCGTCATATAGGCCATGCTTGCCCTCGAAGCCAGAAATCCGGTCGATTTGATTCTCTTCCACG
>JBEKCU010000273.1:0-6297 GCA_050014735.1 Candidatus Acidiferrales bacterium
GTCGGCGTTTCCACCAGCAAGCTCGTTCGAAGCGAGGGTCAAGTGATTCGTCATAACATGGGCTGGACTATGGCCGTGCTCGCCTATCTCATCGTGATCAGTGTTATCTTCTACTACTTTTTCCCCACCTCGATGTCGGTGCCAGTTCCTCATTAGCTGTCTTTAAGGCTGCTGTGCCGGGTTGGTGCAGCAGCCTTAATTCGTCTTATTTCGTGGATTACCGATACTCACGCTGTGGGCGTCGCGATGGTCCCCTCTCAGAACAAGCTTCGTTCTTGCCTGATTGGACTGAGTAACCATGAAGCGCTAGGTCTTGTTGGCCGCCTTGTTGCTGATCGCTACACCCTCGTACGCCCAGGAAATGAACCTCGCGGAGGAAAACGCCTCCCAGCGTGTCATTCCGAGAGAATCGAGGAATTTATCTTCGGCGTTAATTCAAGAAAAGAGAGATTCCCAACCCGCAGGAGCGGATACGGAATGACAATTTTTGAGTTTTTCCGCAAACTACGCAGCCTGTTCCAACGAAATGCTGCGGAAGAGGCTCTTTCAGGTCGTCAATGCGGCGGTTAACCTGCTCATATCCGAAAAGTCTTCCAGCGACATTACGGACGCAATGAGCGTTTCGGTTTTTGCCGAGGGCCATTTGGCGAATTCCGCACAACCTCTGAACTTGTCCGCCACCTCGCCGTAGCTCATCGGATTGGACGGGCTTCCCTTCGCAAATTCAGCGCGCCCCAACAAGACCTTGCCGTTCTTCAAATGAATTTTGAGAAGACTGGTCATTTTATCGAGACCGGCGCTTTCCGCCTCCGGATCGATGTAAAAGTTCACCCTCTTGATCATCTCTTGCACGTCGGCGCGCTGCACGACCACGTCTTGATATTCATTCAGCCCCGCCTTTTGTTCCAGGATTAAAATGCCGATGCAAAATTCCATGCTGAACTTCCCTTGCAGTCCAGTCATCGGCCGATTATGGAGCAATGAACTGGTCATGGCGTGGTTTGCTCCCACGTTCACTTTTTCGACTTCCGCGGGCTTGATGTCGTTTTCGCGAATCAGGCGCAACATTTCTCCCATGGCCGGATGCGAAAGCGATCCGGAAGGAAATGGCTTGATCGAAACACCGGGAGAAGCGAGCGTCCAGGGTTTCCCGAGCCGGCCCACGATCGCGTCCGGATCGAAGCCGCCGCCTTCCGCCTGAAAAAATCCGAGGGGAGCTTCGAGAATATTGTCCGCCGCCGTCCACCCAAGCGCGGCGAGATCGGCAGCTACAGTTCCGTTTTCGGCGGCGTGCCCCGCTTGAAAAGGTTTGGTCATCGAACCGAAATTGTCGCGGAAGCCGCCTCCTTCCGTGGCGGCAATTCCGATTGCGTATATGGTTTGCAATGCGTTCAGGTCTCGCAGTTTCGCGCAAGCCGCGGCGCTGCCAAACGATCCGCAAGTCCCGGTCGTATGAAATCCTTCATCGTAATGGCGCGGCGAAATGGCCTCTGCGATCTTGCATTCCACTTCCACGCCCACGTGATAGGCCAGCATCAAGTCACGTCCCGTGCGGTGACCGAGTTCGCAAAGCGCAAACGCGGGCGCCAACACTGCCACCGACGGGTGCGTCAGAAGCCCATAGATGCGATCCTTTGCCGCCGCAAGCTGGGTATCGTCAAAATCGTCCGCGTGGATCGAAACGCCATTGGCAAATGACGCGAAGCGCGGATGGCCTTTCATTCCCGTCCCGATCACACTGGCTCCTGAGTCGCTCGATCCGAGAGATCGCACATATTCCCGTGCAATCGGTCCCATCGTCGATGCCGAGCCGGCCAACGCCAGACCGAATCCATCCAGTATCGATTTCTTGCCCAATTCGATCACATCCTGAGGAATGTCCGAATATTTCGTGCCAACAATGAACTCTGCGACTGACTTGGTAAGCCCAGGTGCCTTGGGAAATTCCGCAGCGGGAGCAGGTGAGGCATCGGCTCGTCCCGACGTCAGGGCCAGGGCCGATATGGCTAACGAGTTCCTGAATAATTCACGCCGATTCATAGACAGTGTCCTAATCTACTGATTTTAAATCGATTAATGACCCCGATCCTTTGGAAGCCGAGGGCCTTCGAGTCTGTGTGAGAACTACAAAATTAGGACCCCAGCGGCTGAAGCTGGGCTGATTGTGCCGGTCTTATGCCGTGGATAAAGCCGCGACCCACAAATATTCCCATGTTCTCACAAAGACTCCTTCGCCCGAACGCTTCCCGTGTGACCGATTGTGTTCGCTGATCCAGTTCGAAGGCAAGTAAATTCTTCCGCGTCGCAAAGGCCTCACCTCTTTCACGCTGCACGACATGACCGGGCCAGGAAGCCCGACAAGCCTCGCATCGAGCACGCCGCCCCACAAGACCCTGTAGGCACGGTTCACCGAGAGCGTTCTCCCTGAACGGCATGCTATGCCCGACAGCGTAAACCCCACGCAATCATTAAAATTGCGCGTAGTGACTCAGTTTTCGCGAAGCTCGAATGTGAGAACTGCTCTTAGTAGCTCCGGCGTCTCGCCGGCGAGACGCCGGAGCTACCGAACTGCGTCCCTACTAAATCGCGAACACGATTTCCCGGACATTCCGCTCAATGTTAAGATGCTAAGATATGAGGTGTTCATGATCGAAAAAGTTAAAAAGTCAGAATCCGAATGGCAGAAAACCCTAACCCCCCAGCAATATCACGTGACCCGAAGAAAGGGTACCGAGCCCCCTGGAACCGGCGAATATGAAGACACCGAAACGCCGGGCACGTACGTTTGCGTGTGTTGCGGACAACCTCTATTTCCATCCGAAACGAAATTCCATTCCGGTTCAGGTTGGCCAAGTTTCTACGCGCCGGTCGATGAGACAAAGATAGAAATCGAGCGAGACGCAAGTCACGGAATGATGCGCGAGGAAGTTGTCTGCAGCCGCTGCGACGCGCATCTCGGCCACGTGTTCCCCGATGGGCCGCGTCCCACCGGTCTTCGTTATTGCATCAATTCCGCTGCGTTGAATTTGGTCGAGAAGGATGAGGGATGACAGTTCGTTGTCAGGCTCGATTCCGACGGCTGATCTTCAGGTACGCACGATCCTTTGCCGCCCTGATTTTTCTTTGCGGAGGATCGATGGCGTTCGCTGCTCCTTCCGCCTGGGCTTTTGGGTGCCAAGCGCACGAAATCGTTGCAATGATCGCGGAAAAACATCTTTCGTCTCACGCCCAAGCTATGGTGCAGCAATTATTGAAGGACGATCCCATCGACCCTGCATTGAGCCGCTACTGCCAGTTATCCGGCCTGGACGCGATCGCCTATTCGGCGACATGGGCCGATGATTACAGATCGGCTCATCGGGAGACGGCTCCCTGGCACCAGATCGATATTCCGATCAGTATCGACAAAGGAGATCTATCCGAGTTTTGTCCGCCCAACCTGGGATGTCTTCCTCAAGCCCTGAAGGATCAGATTGCGGTCCTGCGTTCCCCCGATACCGACCCGAAAACACGAGCGAACGCCTTGCGATTCGTTATCCATTTTGTCGGAGATCTGCACCAGCCACTGCATGTAGCGAACAACAACGATCTTGGCGGAAATTGCGTCCCGGTTAACTTTTTTGGCGAAGCGCCGAAGCTGACGAATCCCCAATATGAGTCCTATGCTCCAAATCTGCACGGGCTGTGGGACTATGGGATCTACCAGAGAGAATTCAAGGACAAGTCCATGCAGGGTTCCGCTGCGGAATACAGGACCGGCTTCAAGGAACAGTCTGTGCAACAGTCGGCCGACCTGTTCGATCGCCAGTTTGCTCCGCAAGAAGCGAAGTGGATGCGTGGTCCAATCGATATCGACGCGTGGACCTGGGAAAGCTTCCAAATTGCAAAGGCCGTCGTTTACGGGAAGCTCCCTGTCCAGGTCCCGGCGGAGCAGCCGGTAGGAAACCATTCCTGCTCCGAAGACAACCACATCTCAACGCGAATGTTGAAACTCAACGAGGACATCGAGCAGCCGTACCAGGATGTCGCCTTGCCGGTGTTTGAGCAGCAATTGGCGAAGGCTGGGGTAAGACTTGCGCTGGTGCTCAATCAGATCTGGCCGTAATGCAGCCGTACTCGACCTTCAGCAGTCGCGACACAGATAACTAAATCGTCATCGATTGTGTCAGCTTCCCCTCGTATCTCTTCGTCTCCGCCTAAACAACAATTACACAAGTATTACAAAAGAATTTTCCGAGGCATGCTAATTTCAAATTGCAAGCTAAGAAATCCAACCCCTCCAAGACTAAGGACAAGGGAATGACCAAGATCGCAAAACGCGACAAGACGTTTACTCGGCCCATTAATTGGACCACGACATTTTTCATGGGCGCCTTCCATGTTGGCGCCGTGATCGCTCTATTCATGTTTGGGTGGAAGCCATTTCTTTTGTCCATCTTTCTCTGGTGGGTTGCCGGAAGTCTCGGCATTGGAATGGGTTACCACAGGCTGCTTACGCACCGCGGTTATAAGACGCCGAAATGGGTCGAGTATTTCCTGACCACCTGCGGCACGCTCGCCCTGGAAGGCGGACCTATTTTCTGGGTCGCCACGCATCGCATGCATCATCAGAACACCGACAAAGAAGGCGATCCGCACTCTCCCCGGGAGGGTGGATTCTGGTCTCACATGGGCTGGATCATGACGGGCAAGGCCATGCACAACAAACTCGATTCCCTTCTGCCCTATGTTCCCGATCTGCGCAAAGATAAATTCCATGTCTGGATCAGCGAATGGCACTGGGTGCCGCTGACCTTTCTTGGCATCGCCCTGCTCGTCTTCGGAGGATTGCCCTACTTAATGTGGGGAATTTTCATGAGGACCGTCTTCGGTCTCCACTCGACTTGGCTTGTAAACTCCGCCACGCACATGTGGGGATCGCAGCGTTTTATGACCGGCGACGATTCCACCAATAGCTTCTGGGTCGCAATTCTGACATTCGGCGAAGGCTGGCACAATAATCATCACGCTGTACCGCAGTCGGCACGGCATGGGCTTGCATGGTACGAGGTTGACCCGAACTGGTACGGAATCAGCGGACTGCGCATGCTAGGCTTGGCTTGGGACATTTCGTACCCCAAGGTAGGGATGGCGAAGGAATATAACGCCGCCGTCCTCGCAAAACGTGCCCAAGAAGCGCCTTCCTCTGTGCCGCAAGTAGCCGTCGGGGATTAAAAAAACCGCGCGATGTTTCTGAGTATGGCGCCGGATACCAACCGAAACCGCGGGATCGCCTTCCGCGGTTTCTTCATTTCATAACAAAACTCCGCACTCAGCTCGCGAGGCCATGGCAGCTCGGTTCCTCGTCCACTCCTGGGCTAACTTCTAGTATAGTTTTATTCAGCCAGCAATGCGTATCACGAGCCGAGCAAAGACGATCGCGTTTTTTGTGACCCTGGGCGCCTGCCTGGTGGGATTGGCGGTCGCGCTCAACGTCACTTGGATTGTGCTCAATTGGCGCGAAGTCGTTCCCCTTGTCCTCGGCATCATATTTTTTGCGCTGATTATCGCGGGAATCATCGTCTACACGGTTTTTCTGGTGCGCGAAATTCATAAGAACGAGCAGCAGGACAGCTTTCTCAACGCGGTCACGCATGAATTGAAAACTCCGATTGCTTCATTGCGGCTTTACCTGGAAACCCTGGAGAGCCGGCAACTCACCGACACGCAACGCCGGGATTTCTACCGCATCATGCTCGAAGATACGGACCGACTGCTCGCCACCGTCGAACAAATTCTACGCGCCGGTGAGGCACGTCACGCCCGAAGCAAGAAATTTTGGGAGGAAGTTGATTTCTCAAACCTGGTGACGGAAACCGTTGAACTCACGCGCTTGCGGCACCACTTACCTCCCGAGGCCCTGAGGTTTGTCGCACCGTCCGAGGAGAAGCTCCTGATCAAGGGAAATCCCCAGGAATTGCGCACTGCGGTTTTTAACCTCGTCGAAAACGCCGTGAAATACTCGGGCGACAAAAAAGAAATTGGCATCGAAGTGCTGACCCCGGATATCGACACGATCCTGCTGCAAGTACGGGATCAGGGAGTTGGAATTCCGGCTTCGGAACTGAAGCGCATTTTCAAACGATTTTACAGGGTGTCAAGTTCAGCGACGGGCCGCGTCAAGGGCACGGGCCTTGGCCTGTTCATCGTGCGATCGATCGCGCGGCGGCACGGCGGTGAAGCCTTTGCTGAAAGCGAGGGCACAGGGCGCGGCAGCACGTTCACCCTTCGCCTTCCCAGGGTCTACCACGTATGAGC
>JBEKCU010000274.1:0-9599 GCA_050014735.1 Candidatus Acidiferrales bacterium
ACGACAGAGTCGGAATTGCGCGCATTGTTTGAGCCGTTCGGACAAGTCTCTCGCGTTCACATCGCGATGGATCGGGAGACAGGCCGCGCCCGAGGGTTCGCTTTTGTGGAAATGCCCAACGACGCGGAAGCCGCTAAGGCGATTTCCGGCCTCGACGGGAAAGACGTTGGTGGCCGTAACTTGAAGGTGAACGAAGCACGTCCCAAGACCGCTTCTGGTGGAGGCGGACCGCGGGGTGGCGGCGGGGGCGGCGGTTTTGACCGCGACCGTGACCGCGACCGGCCACGAGGTGGTGGCGGTGGGCGCGGTGGCAACTCGAAGAGCGGCCGGTTCTCGACCGAAGACTATCGCGACAGTCCGCGGCAGCCGCGCGAACCGCGCTGGTAAAACTCAACATCCGTTCTTGTACGACCGTTTAGCGGCTGTTCCAGCCGGGCTTTTTCCGTAACACTACAGGCTTGCTCTTTTGCCGAGCATCTTTGCCGGATAAGTTTGCCGAACCCCGGCCGCGTGCTAACCCGCACGATTTAAGGAGATCCGATGGCTACGTCGAAATCCACGTTCCAAAAACGACAGAAGGAAATGAAGCGGCAGGAAAAACAACGCATGAAGGCAGAGCGTCGCGCACAGAAAAAGCTCGAGGGCCCGTCGGAAGAGGAACCATTAATGGAGCCGTTGACCGGCCCGCTCATCGATCCCCAAGGATTATTTTCGGAACCTGATCGGGAGAATTAGGCCTGTCTTGTCGATTCTCGTGTCGCCATTTGAATAACACCGAATTTTCGGTTCGAGCGGCACAGGATTCAGAGCCTGCGCGGAAAGATAAAAACCTTTGTGGGTCGTGGTTTTAGCCACTACACCAGTCCTGCATAATCAGTCCGGCTTCAGCCGCTGAGGTTTTTACATTGCAGTTCTCACATAGGCCTGTGTGGTTTTGGCTTTCGTAAGGTGATAAGAAGTCAAAAGCGAACAGACTGAAGCCTGTTTTACTCAAATTCAGACTAGAAGTGATCCGATCTGCCGCCGCGCGAATCCGAATCTGAAGCGTCTGAAGAGATGCGTCCCCATGCCGATCGTTTCCAATTCTCCACGAATGTTGTGCCCACCCCCCAGGAAGGCAGCGGCATCAGCAAGCGCTTTGAAAGGCCAGCCAAATAGGGCTCATACATCTCGCGGAGTTTAATGAGCTTCTGGTCGCCTGCTTCGCCGCACCTGCTTGCCGGCCGGCATTCCACTAGAAGGTTCCGAACCTGTACGACGTCTTCCGGAGGGAGTCGGTCTTTCGTGATCGCGGTTGCCGGGACCCTCAATACCTCGGCCAAATCCACCACGGCGTGGCGCGCTATGGCGAACGTTAATTGCGATTGCCACTTGGCCGTGCCCTCGCCATACGCAATGAGCAGTGCGCACACATCCAGGACGGCTGTAAACGCGGCGAGCCAGGATTGATTGTCATGCTGCGAACGAAAATAGCAGAGCACCGGATATGACAGATGGCTTTCCATCAGTTGAGCAGCCCATGTTTCCCAATCGCGAAGGTACGGGGTTAAGACTTCACTATCCGCGAAATGCGCGTGCCTGCGAAGCAATTCCGCAGCGGTGGGGGGTGATCCGGCACGCGCATCGAGCAGCGAAATGTTCAATTCCCGCTGTGAAAACGCGCCATAAAGCGTCGGCAGGTACGAAATCATCAGGCCAAGAAAGCCAAATCCTGTTCCGCCCTCGATGACTGTGATGAAGCGCTCCATGGAAGTTCGCGGCGTGACATCACCCAATCCCAAAGTGAAAAATGTCGTTCCGCTGAAATATAAATCGTTCCGGAACGACGGCGTTTCTCCCGGCGAATTGAGGGCCGAACCGGCTGCCCAGTGCAGCATGGCAAATGCGACCACCTGTGAGAGCGCCCATGCAGCGAATAAACCCAGCAGCGAAAGAGGGCCATAGTAGCTGAGGTGCGCGTCTCGCAGTTTCTTGTTGTGGAACAGACGGTTGAAGGCCGCCCATCCGGTCCAGGTGACCCGGTAGAAAATGCGAACCAGGCGGAGCGGCCGGGTGACCCGCCGGGGAAGAATGATCGTTTCGAAACTCTCCCAAAGAGTTACGAAGAGAAGCATGAGACCCAGAATGGCGATGAATATTTTCAATGTATCTCCGGCCGTCTTCGGCAGGATATCAGGTGTTGGTGGATAGAAGAAATTCCTGTAGCTCGGAAAACCGGTTCGGGAACGGAATCGATTTCTTCGGGCGGTCCAGAAACGCTAACAGCCGCTCCGGCATTTCGATCCGGACGCCTATGGCGCGGGCAACGGTATCCGCGAACTTCGCCGGATGCGCCGTCGCCAGGACAATTCCTTGCGTCGCATTGTGGTTCTGTTTCGCATAACTTTGCCAGCCGAGCACGCCAATGGCGGTATGAGGATCGAGCACGTACTTGTGACGAAGTTCCACATCGTGCATGGTGCGCAGAGTCTCTTCGTCGCTGAAGCTGCACCCCCAGATGTCCCGGCGGATGGCCTGCAAATCATTGCCATAGAGATCCACGATTCGCGCGAAATTGCTGGGGTTCCCGACGTCCATCGCATTGGACAGAGTATGGCGCGAGGCACGCGGGATCATGTTGCCGCTGCGAAGAAATTCCGGCACGACGTCGTTAGTGTTGGTCGCGGCAATGAACTGAGCGACGCGCAGGCCAATCCTCTTTGCGAACAATCCTCCCGTCAGATTGCCAAAGTTCCCGCAGGGAACCGAAAATACAACCGGAATCGCCGGAGAGGGAAGCTGAGAAATAGCGGCAA
The DNA here is from genome assembly GCA_050014735.1 of Candidatus Acidiferrales bacterium. Classification (GTDB taxonomy): domain Bacteria; phylum Acidobacteriota; class Terriglobia; order Acidiferrales; family UBA7541; genus Palsa-360. The sequence goes on from JBEKCU010000274.1 coordinate 2,796, forward strand.
AATAATAAAAAATCTGGGGAATCAATCGGCCGATATTAATTGAGTTTGCCGACGTGAGGTTGAGCTTGCTTGCAAGAACGGGATCGACCAACGCTTGCTTCGCAAGGCGCTGGCAATCGTCAAATGAGCCGGTGACTTCGAGGGCTGTGATGTTCTGGCCCAGCGTTGTCAATTGCTTCTCCTGCGCGGTGCTGACGCGTCCGGTAGGATAGAGAATCACGACGCGAATGCCGGGTACCCCCAAAAACGCCTGCGCCACGGCGCTTCCGGTGTCGCCCGAAGTTGCCACGATCACGGTAAGCTGCTTCCCCGATTCCTCGACGAAATACCCCATCAGCCGCGCCATGAATCGAGCGCCAAAATCCTTGAATGCGAGCGTCGGCCCATGAAAGAGCTCCAGAATGTGGAGGCGTTCTCCGACGGCAACAAGCGGAACGGGAAAATTAAACGACTCCGTTACAATTCTCTTCAGTACTTCCGAGGGAAGTTCGCCGCCGGTAAAGAGCGCCCCCACTTCCTGGGCAATTTCGGAAAATGAAAGTGACGGAAGGCGCTGCAAGAAATCAGCCGGCAATCGAGGTATTTCGACAGGCATGTAAAGTCCGCCATCCGGAGCCGACCCGGAAAGAACGGCATCGCGCAAAGGGACTTCAGGACTGCGGCGGAGAGTGCTTCGAAATTTCATTATGCCGGCCGGGCCTGGGCGTCAAGAAGTTCCATGAATCCGCGCGCGTCGGGATGAGTGCCGCGCAAGCGTTCCATGGAAATCGTGCGGTGCGCGTAATGTTCGTAGAGTGTCTTCCGCCGCGCGATCAGCCTCGGATAGCAGCGCGCGACGGCGTCTTTCGCGGATTCGCCTTCCCGCTGGACAAATTGCTCTCCCCACAGCACGGGCTTCGGGTCGGATAAATATCGAGCGATCAAGGTTTCCTCTTCCGCGGGAGTAGCCGCGAGATATACGACGGTGGTGAGATTCCGCAGGCGCCGGCAGATTTCTTCTCCGGTGTAGACGACGCTGCCCGTCGTGTCCAGGATAACCCCTTCATCACCGCCGGCCTCGATTTCGTCCAGGGCCTCATTCATCGATACAACTTCGCATGCCAGATATTTTCGTTCACGGTCGCGATAGGCCGGTTGGTCCGGCCAGCCCATCCATGCCGCGACTCCGCCAGTTCCGCGGTAGTCTCCAGCCGCAAGTTCTGGAGCGAGTTTTTCCTCGATGCGATCGTCGATGCTGATGACGCGAAACCCCGCTGCCGCCAGCTTCCGCGCCCAGTACGACTTTCCGGCACCGGACATTCCGATGAAAGAAAATTTAAGCACGTACCCTCGGCGGCATATCTGGCGACACATCCAGAATGGCTTGTCTCATTGGAGTTTGGAAGCGCAGATCCGGCTCGCTGCTATCGAACGACTCTGATTATGTCCTGCTCTGCTCTGTCCCGTCCCGATAGCGCACAAAGGATAGCGTTACTTGGCGGGTCTCGCAAGCAGCGAGTCGCACATTTTTGTCAGTCCAGGCTTGGCACAATTCTGTCTGCCCTGGAGCCCAAAATCGATCAAGACACCAAAGAGAGTGACTCCTGGATAACATAGTACGCATTGTTAAGTTGCTCCATTGTAATGACATACGGCGGCAAAATATAGACGACATTCCCGAGAGGTCGCAGTAGAACGCCGCGATCGAGATAAAACTTGTAAAGGCGCGGGCGAAGCGACGAGAGGTAACCTGCATCCGGGACTTTAAGCTCGATTGCCGCCACGGTTCCGATGTGGCGGGCGTCGGCCACGCAGGGATGCGCCGCAAAGGCCGCAAGCCTCGCGACGTGTACTTTTTCAATTGCGGCAATCCGATCGAAGACCGGCTCATTATCGAAAATCCGCAATGTTGCATTTGCGGCGGCGCATGCAATGGGATTCGCGGTGTAGGAATGACCGTGAAAGAAAGCGCGGGAACGTTCGGTCCCGCTAAAGGCCTCATGCACGCGATCCGTCGTGATTGTCGCGGCAAGGGGAAGAAATCCTCCGGTGAGCCCTTTCGCGACGCACATTATGTCGGGTACCACGCCGGCGCGTTCGCATGCAAACATGCGCCCCGTGCGGCCGAAGCCGGTGAGGACTTCGTCGGCGATCAGCAGGACGTCATGAGCGGTGGCGAGGCGGCGGATCCCGGCAAGAAACTCCTCGGGATGAACGATCATGCCGCCCGCGCCTTGCAGCAACGGTTCGACGATTATGGCGGCGATTTCATTAGCATGTTCAGAAAGTATTTGTTCAAGACGATTCAGGCACTCGATGTGGCACGTCGCCCGAGTTAAACCGACCGGGCAGTGCGCGCATGACGCAGAATGCGTCCGAAGCACCGGCACCCGCAACGAATCAAATGCAGCGGTGAACGGGGAATCGTCGCTCACGGACATCGCACCGACCGTATCGCCGTGGTACGCATTTTCGAGCGCAACAATGCGGTGTTTTTCAGGACGCCCGAGATTGCTCCAGTATTGCAGAGCCATTTTTAGAGCGACTTCGACGGCGGTGGAACCATCGTCCGAGAAAAAAATATGGCGGAGCGGAGGCGGAACGATTTTGCCCAGGCGCTCAGCCAATTCCTCCGCTGGTTCGTGTGAGAAGCCAGCGAACAGGACGTGTTCGAGGCGCGCGGCTTGCTCGCTAATCGCCGCGGCGATAGCCGGATGCGAATGGCCGTGGAGATTGACCCACCATGACGATATCGCGTCCAGAATTTGCCGCCCGTCTTGCGTCTCGAGGTATATGCCTTCGCCTCGCCGTATCAGAAGCGGCAGTGGGTCGGAGCCTTGATGGGTGAACGGGTGCCACAGATGGAGGTCGGAAGCGCTCATCGGTTATTGGAATTCCTGGCGATCGAAATGCTTTTCAAAGACGTCAATCAACGCCCAGCGATTTATCTGTTTCAGTACGGGGATTTGACCGATCACCCTAACATTTCCGTAATGCTCGATGGCGCGCCGATTCTCGAAGTTCTCGTCGCCGATCATCACGACGCCGCGAATATTGAGTCCCACCGCGCGTAGAGCCCCGACAGTCAGCAGCGTGTGGTTGATCGTGCCCAGCACCGTGCGCGTGGCAATAATCACGGGTAGTCCGAGGTGCTTCATGAGATCACGCATAAGTTCGCGCTCGTTGATAGGCACCATCACGCCGCCTGCTCCTTCGACAATCAGTTTGGCGCCCGCAGGGGTGTCTGGAAATTCGATTGAGTTGAGAGAGATTCGTACTCCGGCTTCCCGGGCCGCAAGATGTGGCGACACGGGTTGATCGAAAATGTAACGTTCGGGGAGTAGTTGCTCGTCGTCAACTCCGGCCCAGACGCGAACCGATTCGCGGTCTGAAATAGCCGTTCATCGTGACGTGGAGGCGGAACGTTCGGATAAATGTTCGCTGCGCGCCTCGACCATTGCCAAAACAAGATCGGCAAGCATCGCTTGCGAACATTTTGCCGTTAGAGAAAATCGAAGCCGTGCCGAGCCCAGTGGGACAGTCGGAGGCCGAATGGCGCGCACGCCAAAGCCGCGTGCTTGAAGATATGCCGCAAAATTCACCGTCGCATCGTTCGTCCCGAGGATGATTGGCACGATGTGCGAACTGCTTTCCGCCGTGTCGAAACCATTGCGATTTAGTTCTTCCCGAAGGAAAGCGCTGATGCTCGAAAGGTGTGTGCGCTCGGAGTCCGACGCTGCTGCGAGGTGCATTCCGGCAGTGACTTGCGCTGCAAAATAAGGAGGCAGTCCCGTACTAAAAATAAAAGTCCGTGCGCGATTGATCAGGAATTGGCGAAGGTTTTCCGAGCCACATACGAAGGCACCCGCTGCCGCGAGCGCTTTACCGCAGGTGTGAATGGTCGCCAGCACGCGCCCTTGGAGTCCTGCTTCGGCAATACAACCGCTGCCGCGAGGACCGTAGACGCCAACCGCGTGGGCCTCGTCAACGATGAGTTCAGCGCCATACCGGTCAGCCAGCGCCGCGAGGTCGATGAGGGGCGCACGATCGCCATTCATGCTGAAAATGCTTTCGACGACGATCACCCGGGCTCCGCCTGGAGACGGGTTATGGCGCAGTTCCTCTTCGAGAATATTGAGATCGAGATGAGGAAAAATCACTCGCCGGCATTTCGCAAGACGAATTCCGTCGATGATGCTCGCGTGATTGGCGCTGTCCGAGAAAACGGTATCCTCAGGCCGCAGGATCGCACTCAGCAGCCCCACGTTCGCGGCATAGCCTGAAGTGAAGTAGAGAGCGGATTCGGCGCCAACCCAGTGCGCGAAACCGAGTTCGAGCGCCGTCCACGCTTCATCGTGGCCGGACAGCAGCCGGGATCCTGTGGACGCAATGCGCGTTGCAGAACCGACGGCTTCCAGAACAGTTTGTTTCATCCGGAGATCGGTCGCGAGGCCAAGATAGTCGTTTGAACTGAGGTCGATACCACGGGCGGTTTCAAGATGGCGTAATTGCGAGCGCGATTTGAGATCTGCAAGCTCGGCTTGAAGCCGCTCGCTGAGGATGCATTCGTTGGCGCTGGGTCGGTCCATCTTCACGGAGACGTCCCTACTGGAGCTCTAACGGTTCGAGCCCGAGGGCCTGAAGCATGGCGGCGTCGTCCTCGGGTTCCGGATTTGGAGTGGTCAGCAATTTTTCGCCGATGAAAAGGGAATTCGCGCCGGCTACAAAACAAAGCGCAACAGCCTCGCGCGAAAGCGAACGGCGTCCCGCACTCAGACGAACCATCGATGAAGGCATGAGAATGCGCGCGGTGGCAATCGTGCGCACAAAAACCAGCGGATCGAGCGCATCCAGATGATCCAGCGGGGTTCCGGCCACGCGCACCAATGCGTTAATTGGAACGCTCTCTGGATGTGGATTCATTGTCGACAACTGATGCAGGAGTCCGATGCGATCGTTTTCCGATTCACCTAACCCGATGATGCCTCCGCAGCAGACGGTGATTCCGGCTTTTCGTACCGCGCCCAGTGTGCGGAGGCGGTCGCTGTAATTCCGGGTGGTTATGATCTGGCCATAGAACTCCGGAGAAGTATCCAGATTATGATTGTAGGCGGTCAGTCCGGCATCGGCCAGGCGCTCCGCTTGCCCATCATCGAGCATTCCCAGAGAACAGCAAACCTCCATGCCAAGTTTGGCCACGCGGCGGACCATCTCCAGGACATTCTCGAAATCTTCACCGTCCTGCACCTGCCGCCATGCGGCACCCATACAGAAACGCGTCGCGCCTTCGCTGCGGGCTCGTTTGGCGAACTCGGCGACTTCATCGACCGGCAGAAGCCCGCCGCGCGAGACTTCGGTGGAGTAGTGCGCGCTCTGCGGACAGTACGAGCAATCCTCGGGGCAGCCTCCGGTCTTAACGGAAAGCAGCCGGCAGAATTGCACGCGAGTAGGGTCGTGGAACTCGCGGTGCAACTTCTGCGCGGAGAATAGAAGATCGGGCAAGGGTTGCCGGTAAATTCGACGGATTTCGTCACGAGTCCAATCGTGGCGCAAGCTGGTCTTGGAATCCGAAACTTCCGCTTGGGTGTCCTCCAAGTGCGTTCCTCCAGGAGCATTTCCGTTTTGTTGGCGCACCAACGGTCGATTAACTCTAAAATCTTGCACGGCGGGGCCACTGTCAAATCCCACGCCAGAGGATGCATTGTAACGCAGATTCGGTTTGTTTTTTGAATTCCGTAGGAGACTGCGACTTCGGAACCTAATCCTGGGAACGCCAATCTCCCGATTGGCGACGGTACAGAAGCACAAAACGCCAATCGGGAGATTGGCGTTCCCAGGGATTCGCCAGCAGATACCTGAACTCAAATCTAAATTTGGATACTACCGGACGCCGGAGTCAACTCAATTCCCGGTGTCCTGCTGGTATACTACCAGCATGACTCTCATGGAAATCACCTACGAGCTACAGTCTCCTCTTCAACCGGAACAATTGCGCGCGCTGGGCAGCTTCGCCAACACATACGGCCTGCGACGGTTTCGCGTGGATGAAAAGACAAACCGGCTATCGTTTGAATATGACGCATCGCGGCTGAAGGAAACGGAAGTTGAGCACGTTCTCAGACAGGCCAGGATTCCAGTGACCCGGAGAGTGGAACCGGTGGGAACGGTGTCCCAGACGTAGCGGTTAGTCGCGTAGGCTTCGGCGTGTGTTTGTTTAGATTTTGCAATAGCGAAAACCAGACAGGCTGAAGCCTGTCCTACTCACTTCGAGGCGGAATCTCTAAAAGGAATAGCAACCCGAAACGTGTCGAGTCGCATTCGAACAAAAAAAGGGGCCCTCGCTTGGGAACGAAGGCCCCGAAAGACACACTCCGTTTTGCCGGCCTTTTTTTGACCGGCGCGTGGGGTCATCCATCCTAGCTTCCCTCTCAGAGGCAGGTGGGAACGACTAGCACAGGTCCTGGAGCAAGCCCCTTCCCCCTCGCTCGAAGACCCGTGATCGTCGTCTACCGGAATGCGTCCACATTTCTCTAGCAGTGCACGCGATTGACCAAACCTTTCATTATTTCTCGTTCTTGGATTTCCTTATTTTTGTTCGCTTTCCAAGAAACACAATCGGTAAGGCCATTCGTCTCGAATTCCCAAAATCCTGTTTCGGGAGTGACCGGTACCGCATCGGGAATGCTCGTGTTAACTCCCCTGTAGAGTCCACCCTCGATGTCCTTTCGCGTTTCGATCCAGTCTTTGGAACTTTTTTCTCCTGATGCCGAGATTCTTTTTCAGCCAGCCTAGGAATTACTTGGCTTTCACATCGGAAAATGTTTG
>JBEKCU010000275.1:0-6158 GCA_050014735.1 Candidatus Acidiferrales bacterium
TATTGGCAGCGGGACTGGCCCAGGCAGTAACGGTGGGATTGGAACCGGAACGGGCGGTGCGGGTAGCGGCACAGGTATTGGCAGCGGGAGTGGCCCAGGCGGTAACGGTGGGATTGGAACCGGAACGGGCGGCGCAGGTGGTGGAACAGGTGGCGGCACCGGCATTGGGGCCGGATTTGGCGGCGCTGGCGGTGGTACCGGCGTTGGGAGCGGCACTGGCGTTGGGAGCGGGACAGGCCCAGGCGGTAACACTGGGAGTGGAGCCGGAACCGGCGGTGCCAGTGGTACAGGCACCGGGTTTGCTGGAGCAGGTAGCGGCACTGGGTTAGGCAGCGGTACCGGAGTGGGCGGTAAAGGTGGTACAGGAACCAGCGCCGGTGGACCGGGAAGCGGCTCAGGCAGCGGGCGAAGTCAGCGGGGCACAGGCACAACAGGCAGTGGCACCGGTTCAGGGAGCGGTTCGGGATCTGGCGGTGGACGCGGCGCGGGCGGCTCCGGCGGCCCCAACAGATCTGGAAGTGGCTTCTTGCAATGGAGCGCCAAAGACGAAGATATCCTTGGGATTCTGAGATTATTGACGAATCTCGGCCACACCGTCGCTGCTGACGGCGCGGGCATGCAACCCGGTCCTTTGCACGAAGGACTCGCGAAATTACCGGCCCAATCGCAGGAGATGTTGCGCCAAGCGCTGGCGGCGGTAGCGGCGCAGGCGCCGGCGACGAATTCGAAAGATCCAATGCTCCTGCGCCTGGCCGAGCATCTCGCAATCCGATTCGCGTTGGAGCGGTACGAACGCGGCGAAGTGAAGGTCAACGCCGTGCGCCAGATGATCGACCGGATGTCTCAGGAAATCGAGGGGCTGCGAAAGATATTGGGCGGCCACGAACAAAAACTGGCGGATGCCGGAATCATGGTCGAATCGAACGCCGACTTGCTCGACCGCCAGTTCTGGGCCGCCGTGCCGGAGACGGGCAAGCGCGCCGTGCTCACCTCATCCGATGCGTGGTGCATTCCCGCGCGCAACGTTAGAACTTACGTCGAGGAATTGATCCAGCGCGGCGATGAAAAAATGGCGCTTGAAATCCTGCGAAATTATGCGTCGAGCGTGCAAAGCCCGGAATTCGAAGCGCGCCGCCGAACAGCGATTGGCATCGCCGACCTCGCCGATTTGTATACCTCGTTCGAAGGAAAACCGTTGGCGCCGGCGATTCAGGTCACCGGCGCACAGTTGAGCGTCGAGCGCGACGACAACCTGCAGGGATTGATCAGCGCCGCATTCGTGCGCCTGGCCCAGGAAGCAGGAACGCGGCGGATGTTTCCCGCGCTGCTGCAAGCGCTCGATTCGCTCGACGCGGTCGAGAACCAACGACCGGTATTCGCGCAAGGCTTGCGGCCTCGCATGGGCATCGAGAAACGGGTACCCGAATTTCTGGAAGACGTGCTGCGCGGTAATAACTCTACGGAGGGTTTGGCCGTACTGTTACAGCGCATGCCGCGGACGACCGCGGAAAATCTGGTGCTGCGTTTTAACCGGACCGGAAATCGCATCGAAATGCAGCGCCTGACAGACCTGGCCCGCGCCGTGGGCGATGAGGTCGCAGCGCCGTTGCGTGACACGCTTCGCACCGGCACAGCCATCGAGGCCGCGGAAACGGTGGGCCTGCTGAGCCGCTTGGATTCTTCATCGATCGAACGATGGCTCGCGGAGCGCGTGGCCGACTGGCCCAGGAACGCGCAAGACCGCGCCGTGCGCTTGCTGGCGATGGGCGGTGCAGCCGAACGTGGCAGCCTGCTCACGAATATGCTCCATCTGCTCGATCCCGTGCTGCTGGCTCTCACCATCGATGAAATTGGCCTGAGCGAAGATATTAGCTGCATCCCGTCCATGATGCGCCTGGCCGAAGGAGACATGACCCGGTCGGGCAGTGGACCTTTCATCCGTTTGAAAGCCATTGAGGCACTGGGACGGTTAAGGGCGCAAGACGCCACGGAAATGTTGCGTACGATCGCGGAAGCCCGCCATATGTTTCGCTGGACTCATCCGTCCGAATTGCGGCTGGCGGCAGTGCAATCGCTTTCGAAAATTGACGAGGCTTGGGCCAACGATTTCATCCCGCGCAGCGGGTTCAATTCGATGGAGCTGTCCATGGCCCCTCTCGATCCGCTTCCAAACGCAAAATATTTCCGCCGCCGGCGGTATCCTCGCGTTCGGCTAGGCCAGTTGATCCCGGCAACTGCAACGGCCGGCCAGGATTCCTACCGCCTGGAAATACGGGGGCTCAGTTTGAGCGGAGGGATCGCCGTCGGTGAAAAGCACTTGCAACCGGGGTCGCTGGTGTCGATGAAGCTCGGCTCGGTGCTTCGGCCGATTCGCGCGCAGGTCCTGATGCGCGACGCTCGCGCGCAGGGACTCGGGTTTGAGATTGCCGACATGGAACTGGACGAGCGCGCCCGGCTCCGCAAGCTTCTCCTCGAAAATAAATCTTCTTCGATTTCGAGTGAACAGGAAGTCATTGTAGATTCTTCTGCGTAGCAGTCACCTGCATTCTTAACATCCTCATTGAATCTTTCGACTCGGAGACGGCCAACCCTCGGCTCCTCGCCGCCATCTACCTTTCAGCGGTCGGGCGCATTCGTGAGGCTGTGCGCCGACAATTTGGGTGAAGGAGAAATCCTCCCATCAAAGGAGATTATCTTTGCGAACGCTATCGATTCGTTTAATTCCACTTCTACTTGTTCTCTTATTCACTAGCGTCAGTCAGGCAAGCGCACAGGGTGTAAGCGCGTATTTTGGCGTGGGAAGCGCGAACAACAGCGCCGCTACAAGCGCCGGCTGCCCATCGCAGCAAATCCTCGATAACGTGACGGGAGTTTGCGAGCCCGCTCCGACAATGGGCGGCGTGTTCGGCGTATTTGGCGCGGACTTCATGATTAAATCACACTTGGGGTTCAACGCGGAAGATACTTTCCGTTTCGCTCAGGAGAATTATTTGCCGACTGTTGGAATCAATGCACGCCCGTCCTTCTACGACTTTAACGCCGTGTATCAGCCGACTTCGGGCGATGCACGCATTGTTCCTGTCATTGAAGGTGGAATTGGCGGGGCCAAAGTATCCTTTTACGTCAACCAGTCTTCCTGCGTCAGTGCCGCGGTGTGTACGAACTACAGCCAGGAATTCGCCAGCAGCAATCACTTCCAGGTGCATGGCGCCGTCGGTGTGAAGCTGTACGTGAAGTCCGATGTATTTATCAAGCCACAGATCGATTTTCACTGGGTCGATAACTTGAACCAGCTATACGGCCGAAATATCGTCCCGGTATATACCGTGTCGATCGGCTACACATTCGGACGCCACTAGAGAAAAGAGCCTGCCAGGCCCTGGACGCGCAATGATATAGCTCGTTCAGGGCCTTACTGTGCCGGGGTGGAACGAGTTCGCCGACCGCATAATCTCCAGAAAACCGGCCGCTCCTAGCACCGTACTTGCAGTTGCAACCCCGCCCATCAGCGCGCCCATAATCCCCAGCATTGTGGCGTCGGTACCGGTCAGATACAGGTTCCTGATCGGGGTTCTCGGCTGAAGCCATGTCTTCCGATATCGTTCCGGCGTGCCGGGATAACCGTAAATCGTCCCCGAGGGCGCTCCGGTGAAGTACTCAAATGTGAGGGGCGTTGCCAGTTCGGAGTACGCAACCAACTTCCCAAAGCCAGGGAATTGCTGCTCCACTAAATCCAAGAGCGCTTTCGTGAGCCGATGCTTGACTGAATCGTACTCCGCTCCGCGCCGTTTCCAGGGTTCCTCACGGAAAACCTCAAGAGACCGATAGGAAAATGGCGCCACAATTTCCGCCGTGTGCGATTTCGCCTTCGGATCCTTCAACGATGGAAAAGAAAGATACGCCATCGGAGCGCGGCCATCCAGCATTTCGTTTCGGCTGGCGCACATCTTGTCGTGTTCGAACGACGAGAATATCCAGTAGTTTTCTCCCTGAAAACCCATCTCGCGCGGGTCTCGCTTTAATCCGAGGAATAATTCGACGACCTCGAGTCCCTCCGGCAAAGATTGCAGTTCCTCGCGAAATGGAATCATTTCACCCGGCAACAGGCGAGTGAATGTACTCCACGCACCGGCATCGGAGACGACCACTGGCGCGCGGAATTCAGTACGCGGTCCGTCCCTCCCTTTTGTGCTTCGAACCTCCACACCGACAGCGCGGTCCCCATCGAGAAGAATTCTTGTGACTTCGTGGCCTGGGAGAAGATCCCCGCCCGCACCTCGAATGACGGAACCGGCCGCCTTGGCGATTTCTCCCGCTCCGCCCACGGGATACCACGCGCCCTCCATGTAGTGCATTGCGATGACGGCGTGGGTTACAAATGCGCTGCGCCCCGGCGGCAACCCGTAGTCCGCCCACTGCGAAGCCAGCACGGCGCGAAGACGCGGATCGCGAATGTGGCTTTCCAGATACTGCTTGGTTGTTTGCAATGGCAATTTTTCCGTGTAACGGTTGATCGCTTCGACAGCCCAACGGAGTGGCCGTGGCGTCACCATCCCCATTACACGACGGTTGAACCAATTCATTCCGCGTTGAAGGTCGCGGAAATATTTCCCTATGGCTCGTTTTTCCGCTGGAAAAGCTTCCACCAACGCACGCTCGAAATTCGCGCGCCCCTTCGGCACTCGCACGGTGAGGCCGGGATAGACGAACACGTCGTAGACGTCCGGCATGGGCGCCCAATCCACGCCGCCATCGGTGATGAAATCGAAAAGACGGCGGCCGTTCATTCCTTTGCCCATCTCACCGATGTAGTGAACGCCGACGTCCCACATCCATCCGCCGGGCCTGCTGAACGTGTGGGTGAAACCGCCAATCTTGAAGTGGCGTTCGAGCACCAAGACTCGCCATTTCCGCAGCTTCGCCATGAGGCTAGCGAAGGCAAGGCCGCCCATCCCTGAGCCGATCACGATGGCATCAAAGGAAGCCGCGGCGGGATTTGAAGCGGCGGAATAATTTTCGGTTGGCATAAGGTCCTCCTGACCGAAGCGATGTGGACACACGCAACATCATAGCCAACGATGTTGCGCATGTCAACATTAACGGCTAGAATAAAATTATGCCACGCCGCCCATACCATCACGGACACTTGCGCGAAGCACTGCTCCAGGCGGCGCTCCAAACCATCGCCGAATTGGGCCCGGCTGCGTTCACGCTCCGCGAAGTAGCGCGGCGCGCGAAGGTCTCGCACAACGCGCCCTACCGGCATTTTCCTAGCAAAGACGCGCTCCTTGCCGCCGTCGCGGCCCAGGGCTTTCGCGAACTCACGCAAGCCATGCTCGATGCCGGACAAAAGCAGGTGAAGGCGCTGGACAAATTGAAGAACTCGGGGCTGGCCTATGTGGAATTCGCCACGCGAAGGCCGGAGCACTTCACCGTAATGTTCGAGGCTCCGATCTGCGGCACGAACGATTCGGAGTATCGACAGGCATCCGAGGAGGCATTCAATACTTTGGTTACGTACGTGAGGGATTGCCAGCAGGAAGGTGAGTTGCCAAGCGGACCCACTCTGGAACGAGCCCTCTACGCTTGGTCACTGGTTCATGGAATTGCGAAACTCGCAGTTGCCGGACGTTTTCCGTTTCGGACTCGAGTCGAAATGCTGGCGTTCGCGAAATTTGCCATCGAGCAATCGGTTTCTGGCGTCTGATTCTGAGTGTCTGGATATGGCGGACTTAAACATCGAAGAGATAAAGCAAGGCTGCGGCCGCATTTGCGACGAGCTGTTGCGTTCACTGCCACTCTGGTTTGGCATTGAAAGCGCTATTCGACAATATGTGTCGGATGTCGAGACAATGCCCACCTTTGTGGCAGACGTGGGAGACCGGGCAATCGGGTTTGTATCGTTGAATCCGCACAACGAGTGGACGGCTGAAGTTCATGTGATAGCAATTCATCCCGAATTCCATCGAAAGGGAGTCGGTAGAAAACTAATAGCGGTTTCAGAAGATTATTTGAGAGAACGCGGTTATAAATTTCTATCGGTCAAAACTATCTCTTCTTCGAGCCAAAGCAAGGAGTATGAAATAACCCGCAAATTTTACTTTTCGATCGGCTTTAGGCCGGTTGAAGAGTTTAGGACGCTTTGGGGAGAAGCTAAT